>JBPOET010000081.1:0-7229 GCA_051251675.1 Parasphingopyxis sp.
TCTCCCCAGCTCACGACATCTTCGCCCTGAACGACGGCATTTTCCTGGGGCTGTGCCGCAGCGATCGATTCCCAGATATTGGCATAGTTCCAGATATTGGTGCCGTCGTTCATTCGCTGATGCTCCTGTAGATGCGTGAGTTGCATAACAGTATGTACGGACAATGGCGCGCTCCGCAATGGGCTGGAAGCGCTCATACCGGTCCGATCGCACTTGATCCCCCCGCCGGATCGCCGCATCCCCCATCTGTGCACCGCAAAAGCTCTTTTCCTCCGGTCGTCGATCCCCGCACGCGGATTTTGATTCTCGGCAGCCTGCCGGGAGAAGAATCGCTGCGACAGGCACAATATTATGCCCATCCGCAAAACCGCTTCTGGGATCTGGTCGGCACCGCCATCGACACGGACCTGCGCGGACTTGCCTATCGGGATCGGCTGGAGGCACTGCTCGGTCATCGCATCGGGCTATGGGATGTGATTGCCGATGCGCGGCGCACGGGCAGCCTGGACAGCGCCATTCGCGGCGCGCGCGGCAATGACCTGCGCCAACTGGCGAACTCCCTGCCCCTGCTGCAAGCCATTGCATTCAATGGCAGAAAATCCGCTAACGTCGGCCGCAAGCAGCTTGGCGAATTCGGCGCGCGCTACCGCCTGTTCGATCTGCCCTCTTCCAGCCCGGCCTATGCGGCCATGCCTTTCACGGAAAAACTCTCGCACTGGGCGATAATCGGAAGCCTGATCGACGGGTCCGAAGATGGCACGAACCGCCAGAGCTGCACACAGGATCAGGACCCGAATTTTCAGCGCCCGAATTGATGGCGTTGATCGAAGGCAAGGCTACGGTCATGGAATTGTCACAAAAACACGGTTGACGAAACATACTGCAATCGCGAAAAGCCGCGCCCATGACTAAAATCATATCCCCCCTCGCGGTCGCCCCGGTGGCGGCCCTTATCGCTCTTGCTGCCTGCAGCGAGTCTGAACCTGAAATCGTTGGCGGCATGGCCGATCCCAATCATGACGAGATTGAAGAGCTGGCTCCCGCAGAGCTGCCGCCGATGCGCACGCGCGAAGCCAGCTTCCGCTGTGCCGACAACAGCGTCGTCTATGTCAGCTTCTATACCAATGACAGCCAGGTGGGTGTCTCCATGGAGCGGGACGCCATTCAGACCCTGCTTCCCAATGTTGCCATGGCTGCTGCCGAAGAAGGCGGCGAGGAAGCCGCAGAAGCACCGTCCGGCCCGCCCCGCTATTCCGCTGAAGGCTATACGCTGGTTGGCGCCAGCGATGCATCAAGCATCCAGTTCGCCCGCAACGGCGGCGCATTGCAGAGCTGCCACAGCTAAACGGGCTCTTGCCTCTTCCCCATTCACCGGGCCGGCCGCCATCGCGCTGCCGGCCCTTTTTCGTTAGCTTACTTGCCTTTCGCTAACGGGGCGTTTTACGGTCTTGCCGATTAGGGGACCAGCATGAGAAAATTGAGAAGCGCCGGATTGGCGGGTGCCGCGGCAATTACCGTATCGGGCTGTACATCGTTGCAAACGCCGATGACGGATTTCGCAACCGACTATAACCGCGTCATTGCCGATACGCGCAATGAAATGATCCTACTCAACATCGTGCGAGCAAGCGAAGGCGAACCGACCCACTATTCGGCCCTCAGCTCCGTCAGCGGCAACCTGTCGATCGGCGCTTCGGCCGGTGCCTCCCTGAGCGGCATAATCGACGATATCGATGCGGGCGGGAGCACCGGCATATCCGTCCGGTCCTCACCGAGTTTTCAGATCATTCCACTCAACACCCGGGATTTCGCAACCGGTATCCTGCGCCCCGTCGAGCCGAATGTCGTCGCCCTTTTCCTTAGCCAGGGCTGGAACCAGAACCTGCTCGCGGCGCTGATGGTCGAGAGCGTGACCTGCGGTTCGATCACGTACAATAACGACCTGCGTACTGATGACGACCGCAGCGGGCGGCGACACTATCTCACCGCGGAACAAGCCTTTGGTCTTGGCTTTACCACAGACGATGGCGGCAGCGGGACGAACGGCCCGGTTCTCAGCCTTGATGCCGGGCAGGCAGAGAGCCTCGGCATGATCCTAGATAATCTGGGCGGCGACTACCGGGTCACGGTGCGCCGGGCCGAAGACGGAACGGCCATCTTCGATGTTTTCGAACGCTCCGAGCAGACGCTGAACATCACGCTCGATTCCGGCGCCCGACCGGCCGAATGCGGTGACGAAGCGCTTACGCCCGACAATTACGAACTGCGCTCGGTAGAGGGCATCATCTATTATCTCGGGGAGATTCTGCGCTCGGGCGATGGCAGGCTCATATCGTCCAACGGCGATGTGGTGTTTGCGCTCAGCAGCAGCGCGCCGGCCAATGGGCACAGCATCCGCGTTTCCCATAACGGCCGCACCTATTTCGTGCCCCACACCAGCGCCACCGAGCGCCCCCGAAACCGGACAATCCAGGTCATCAGCCTGATCAACCAGCTGATCGGCCTGCAAACCGCGAGCGAGGCGCTGGAACGCAGCCCGGGCACCCTCACCATTAACTAGCCATGCGCCCGGTCATGCCCATGGCACCGCCGTTTCGCTCTAGCTGAATCGCTTCGCCAGCGCTAAGGCGCTTCGCATGTCAGACACCGCCCAAAAATCGCAGCAGAGCATCACCCCCGAAATTGTCGCCGAGCATGGTCTCGCGCCCGATGAATATGATCGCATCCTCTCGGCCCTGGGCCGCGAACCCAATATCGTCGAGCTTGGGATTTTTTCGGTCATGTGGTCGGAGCATTGCAGCTATAAAAGCTCGCGCCGCCATCTGAAGAAATTGCCGACGGAAGGCCCGCAGGTCATTTGCGGACCCGGCGAGAATGCCGGTGTCGTCGATATCGGGGACGGCCAGGCGGCCATCTTCAAGATGGAAAGCCACAACCATCCCAGCTTCATCGAGCCCTATCAGGGTGCGGCGACGGGCGTAGGCGGCATCCTGCGCGACGTGTTCACCATGGGCGCGCGGCCGGTCGCCAATATGAACGCGCTGCGCTTCGGCCGGCCGGACCATCCCAAGACACGGCATCTCGTGTCCGGCGTGGTCGCCGGCATCGGCGGCTATGGCAATTGCGTCGGCGTGCCGACCGTGGGCGGCGAGGTGAACTTCCATTCTGCCTATGACACCAACATCCTCGTCAACGCGATGACGGTGGGCATCGCCGATACCGACAAGATCTTCTATTCGGCCGCCTCGGGCGTCGGCAATCCGATCGTCTATGTCGGCTCGAAGACCGGCCGCGACGGCATCCATGGCGCAACCATGGCCAGCGCGGAATTCGACGAAGACAGCGAGGACAAGCGCCCGACTGTTCAGGTCGGCGATCCGTTCACGGAAAAGCTGCTGATCGAAGCCTGTCTGGAGCTGATGGCCTCGGACGCGATCGTCGCGATTCAGGATATGGGCGCGGCGGGGCTGACCTCTTCATCCGTCGAAATGGCGACCAATGGCGAAGTCGGCATCATCCTCGATATGGACAAGGTTCCGTGCCGCGAGGAGGGCATGACGCCCTATGAGATGATGCTGTCGGAAAGCCAGGAACGCATGCTGATGGTGCTGGAACCGGGCCGCGAAGACATGGCCCGCGCGATCTTCGAGAAATGGGAACTGGATTTCGCGGTGATCGGCGAAGTCACCGATACGCGGCACATGGTGCTCACTTTCGGGGGCGAGACCGTTTGCGATATTCCGCTGGGGCCGCTGGCCGCAGATGCTCCCAATTACGATCGCCCTCATGTTCCCACGCCCCCGCCCGAACCGCTGGCCGATATTCCGGAGAGCGACGATATCGCCGCAGACCTTCTGAAAATGATGGCGTCGCCCGACCTCGCCTCGCGGCGATGGATATGGGAGCAATATGACCATATGGTCATGGCCGACACGATCCAGCGCCCCGGCGGCGATGCCGCTGTCGTCCGCGTCCATGGCACCGGCAAGGGTCTGGCGATCAGCACCGATTGTACGCCGCGCTATTGCAAGGCCGATCCGGTCGAAGGCGGCAAGCAGGCGATCGCCGAATGTTATCGCAACCTCACCGCAGTCGGCGCCAAGCCGCTCGCGACGACCGATTGCATGAATTTCGGCAACCCCGAAAAGCCCGAAATCATGGGCCAGTTCGTCGGCTGTATCGAAGGCATGGCCGAGGCCTGCGCCGCGCTCGATATGCCGATCGTCTCCGGCAATGTCTCGCTCTACAACGAAACAACGGACGCGGACGGCAAGGCGACACCCGTCCTGCCGACGCCAGCCATCGGCGGCATCGGCCTGCTCCGCGATATCGACAAGATGGCGACTGTGGCTTTCAAGGCCGAGGGCGAATGTCTGGCCGTGATCGGGGCCAGCTATCCGGATATCGGCCAGTCGCTCTGGTTGCGCGAAATCCATGGCCGCGAAGACGGACCGCCGCCGCGCGTCGACCTGAAGGATGAGAAGCTGCATGGCGATATTGTCCGCCGGCTCATCGATGAAGGTGCGGTGACCGCGGTGCATGACATTTCTGATGGCGGCCTGCTTGTCGCAGTCGCGGAAATGGCGCTGGCGGGCAATTTGGGCGTCGAGCTCGATGCGATGGACGCAGCCTTCGCCTTCAACGAGTGCCAGGCGCGCTATCTGGTCACCTACCCGGCCGATGCGCCGCTCGATCGCGACGCGGTTCCATTCGAAAAAATCGGCACCGTAGGCGGCGATGCCGTTCGCGTGAACGGCGCGGACATCCCGCTCGCCGATCTGCGCGCGGCCAATGAAAGCTTCTTCGAAAATCTGATGGGCCGCTAAGCGACCCGTTTTCTTGCTCAGGCGGGCTGGGCGGATTCCATGCCGTCCTGCGGCCCGCTCTTCGCCAGCAGGTCGTAAGGATCGCGGCCTTCTTCGCGCAGGATGCGGTGCGCTTCATGATAGGCACGAGGCGTCCCGATATTCAGGCGTTCGCGCGCGGCATCGAGGGGCTCGGCGAGAAGTTCTGTGATGTTCATCTCCCACACCCGCGGGCCGGCCTTGCCATGGCGTTTCGCTTCTCCGATGGCGCGGAAAATCGGCGCCCTGGTTCCGGTCTCCTTCTTCAGGTTGAAGCCGCCGGCATAGGCGATGAAGAGATGGGCGAGGGAAGGATCCTGGCCATAGGTAAAGGCCAGGACGCACTGTTCGCCCAGGCTATCACGCCCATAGCCGGTCAGGACGTGCAGCAGATCATGCGTATCCCGGTTCCGGTTGCCATACCATTGGATCAGGTCATTGTAGCGCGGCTTGCCCATCTTCTCGCCCTCCGCGACGAGACCGGCAGCCGTCAGGCCTTCGGCTTCCATGAAATCGCAATAGGCATGGGCGACGCTTCCTTCGGGCATGGCGCGGAGCCGGTCATGGTCGTCGAGAATGGTCGGCAGATAGGGTTCGCTGGCATAGATGGCGCGGCCCTGTTCGCTAGCCCCGAACCGGACGGCATCGTCACCAAATGATTTCCGCGGCAGCGCCTCGAAAATCCAGAAAACCTGTTCGGTATCTTCCTTGTCTTTCAGCAGTTCGCGGAAATGGTGCAGCGCTTTGAGCGGCCGCTTTCTGAGCCGGGGCCGGTCGGGATGCACGGCAACCGGCATATCCGGGATTGCAGCTATCGTTTCCATGCGTATGAAATGCTATTTGCTGACATTGATGTCAATAGGAAGACCTGCCTCTTTGCGGCGGCGGCGCCACCGGCTATCAGGCGTCATGACCGACCATGATACCGTCCCCTATGCCGATCTTCCCGCCTATCCGGACGAAGAACGAATTGCACGCGCGAAGAGTTTTTACGAAGCGATCCGGACCAGGCGGACATGCCGCCAGTTCAGCGATGCGCCCGTCCCGCGCGCGGTGATAGAACAGGCCATTCTCGCAGCCGGCACGGCGCCCAATGGCGCGAACCACCAGCCCTGGCATTTCGCCGTTATCGGTTCGCCCGAAAGAAAGAAGGCGGTTCGCGAAGCGGCAGAGGTGGAGGAGAAGGCCTTTTACGAGACCAAGGCCAGCGATGAGTGGCTTGAGGCGCTCGCACCGCTCGGCACCGATCAGGACAAGCCCTATCTCGAGATCGCGCCCTGGCTGATCGTGATTTTCGGGCAGCGGCGCGGCGGGCCAAATCCGGGCGACGACAGGCAGAACTACTATGTCACGGAATCGGTGGGCATCGCGTCCGGGTTTCTGATCGCGGCACTGCATGATGCCGGGCTGGCAACGCTGACCCACACACCCAATCCGATGAAGTTCCTGAACGAGGTGTGCGAACGCCCGGCCAGCGAAAAACCGATGATGATTGTCGTTGCCGGCAAACCGGCCTCCGACGCGACCGTCCCCACCCATGCACTCAGCAAGAAGCCGCTCGACGCCATAGCCAGCTGGCTATAGCCTTCGGGATCAGAGGGGGAATCGTCGCTATGGCCAGCGCCGCACCGATGGACAGCCGTTTCGTCAGCCTCGATGTCGTACGCGGTATCGCGGTGATGGGCATATTGCTGATGAACATTGTCGCCTTCTCCATGCCCAGCGCCGCCTATTTCACACCGCTTGCCTATGGCGGGGACAGCCCGGTCGATATGGCGGTCTGGGCTACGAATTTCGTGCTGGCGGACGGCAAAATGCGCGGGCTTTTTTCCGTCCTGTTCGGCGCCTCGATGCTGCTCGTCATCCAGCGCGCCGAAGCGAAAGAGCAGAACTCCGCCCTCACCCATTATTCTCGCATGTCCTGGCTGCTCCTGTTCGGGGCCATCCATGCCTATGCGATCTGGTATGGCGACATATTGATGCTCTATGCGGTGATCGGTTCGATCGCCTTTTTCTTTCGCAAGATGGAAACGCATAAACTGGTGGTGCTGGGCATCATATTGATCGCGGTCCAGGCGATCTTTCTCGCCCTCCTGGCCGGATCGATATGGATGTTGCGCGAAGCGGCTCTGGCGCCCGGCGCCGAAGCGGAACTGGTGCAACAATGGATGGAGATCGAGGCGCAGTTCGGCACGATGCCGCCCGACAAGCTTGCCGAAGAGCTTGCACGGTATCGCGGGAATTATGCCGATATCCTCGCCCACCGGCTGGGGCCGGGCTTCTGGGATCCGATACAGGCAAACCTTACCGCCGCCCTAGATACGCTGGGGCTGATGCTGCTCGGAATGGCCGGGCTGAAGAGCGGCTTTCTGACCGGCGAATGGG
>JBPOET010000082.1:0-7060 GCA_051251675.1 Parasphingopyxis sp.
GAGACCAGCGTCGCTGCGCATGGGTCGAATGTGCAGCAGGAGGTTGGCGGCGCCCAGTGCATCGCCATTCTGATCATCAATCCACCCAGCAGCTGAACCGGTAACGGCGGTGAAGCCGCGTCATGAATTTCGAGCCTGGCTCGATCGCGCAGAGCTCGACAATAGGGGACGGAAACGCACGGCCGCAGCGCGTCGCCGCCTGGAGATACTCCCTCCGGTGGAGGCCTTCTTGCAGGCTGTCGATGGGTTGGGAGATGGTGATGGCGGCGCTATCGGCACAGCGATAGAAAGGCTGTTTGCGGACACCGACTGGGTGACCGTGCTCGCCCGGGACTGGATCAGAGAGGCGGGTGAAGACTGTTTCTTCGTGCCGCCTTTTCGCCCCGCATCAGGCGCTTTTCACGAGAGCGCCCAGCTGCTCGAACTGCCCAGCGTCACCATATCGCTTTGCGCCATCGATTCCGCGAAGTTGCGCGCACGGAAGCGCCAGAGGCGGGAAAAGAGATCGGTCTTTTTTTCCGGCAGCCGCGCCTGGTTGAAATTTCTCGAACCGGGCGGCTTGCGCATGTCTTTCTGGGAAAAGCATGGCCGGAGCGACGCAAATCACGATGCAGGGGCTCGATGCCTGCGTGTGTGCGACAAGGCGATAGTGCAGGGCGAACTGCTCTCCATCGACCTGGCGCAGCGGAGCTTTGTGTTCGATCATGCCGATAGCCCCGTGCTCTTCCTGTACGGGGAGCTGCGGGTTGGCGGTGCGACGCTCGCGTGTGAATATGATGTTGGTTCGGGCCGTTGTGTCGGCCGGAGCAGCGGCGCGCAAAACTGGTCCCGGGTTCAGCTTATGGCCAGCTATCTTTCCCTTTTCGGTGTACCCGGCCTACCGGCCGTTTTTGATCGGGTGATAGCCGAAGCGCCTTTCTTCGTACGCTGGCATGTGATGCGGGAATGGGTTGCGCTGGATCCGGTATCGGCATTGCCACGATTGACCCAGATGGCGAGCAACGACCCGCATCATGAAATTCGGTTTGCCGCATGCCAGACCCTCGATCTGCTCCGGCGCCTTTCCGGCCCGAAAAGTCTGTTCGCGTGCCAGTCGAGTTAAGCTGCCCCGATACCGATGCGATCGGCTTGGAAGAGTTTATTGAGTCGGTCGAAGCGGGCCAAGTCGATCCCTGCGACGAGACCTCGCTCGCTGCATTTGCACCACAGCTCTGCAGGCTGGCGAACAATCGCCGTTTTTTGGCCGAGTTCGTCATCCGGGAACTCGAAAACCGCTGCGGCGAACAGGCGCGCTACAACCGCTACGGCATACAAGTTGTCATGCTCCATGCCGGCAAGGGGTATTTCGTGCGGGCAAATTTCTGGCCTCCGGAACGTGACAGCATCGTTCGGGCCAGCGGCCAGCGCGCCTTTTTCTACAATCTCCCGCACGATCATAATTTCAGCTTCCTGACCGTCGGCTATGCGGGGCCCGGTTACTGGAGCGACTATTACGAATATGACTATGAGGGTGTTGTCGGATATCCGGGCGAGGCCGTACCGCTGCGCTTCATCGAACGCTCTCGGCTGGAGCAGGGGCAGGTGCTGCTGTATCGCGCGCACCGGGACATTCATCGCCAGTTGCCGCCCGAAACCCTCTCTGTTTCGATAAATCTTGTCGGGTCGTCACCCAGGTCCGGTTGGTCCGACCAATATCGCTTTGACCTTGCGGAGAAGAAGATTGCCGGGTTGCTCACAACCATGCCGAGCGCAATGGTGATGCGGGCGGCGCTCGCGACAGGCGGCGAGGCGGGCCGGACGCTGGTCGAGGATTTCGCCGATCGCCATCCCAGCGATCATGTGCGGTTCGATGCCATTGTCGCGCTTGTCGATGGTGCCGGCGATGCGGAGAAAAAGCGTTACATGCTGGAACGGGGTGCCGGTGATCCCAGCGGGCAGCTTTCCGGCCTTTGTCGCGACTGGCTGAACCGCACCGGCTGAATGCTAGGGGCGGAACCGGATATTCGGTATCGCAGGTCTGTCGAATATGGCCATAGTGGTTCTGGCTCTTTCGGTCTTGTGCGGGCAGATTTCGGCGATGGATGTCGCCCGTTTCGAACTTGGTTCTGATCGTCTTCGTATCAATCTCCTTCACCGCCGGGTTCGCTATGACGGGAAGCCGATCTCTCTTTGTCCGCGCGAGCTGGATCTGCTCGTGCACCTTGTCCTTCGGTGCCCGGTGATCGTTTCGCGGGCGGAACTGTTGCGCCACGTCTGCAAGCTCTCCATCGATCCGGGAACCAATGTCATCGACGTACATCTCTGCCGACTGCGCTCGAAACTGAAGGAAGCGGGGGCGGCGCCTCTGATCGAAACGGTCCGGGGGCAGGGGTATCGCCTGGCGATCTCCCATCGGGACTAGCCGCCAGGCCCGCCATTCCCTGCCCGACAAAGTGTAACATTGCCGTCGAGAGAGCAGTTGCCTAGTGTGATGGCAGCGGTCCATATGCCGAAGATATCGGGATATGCGGTGGTAGCAGGGGGTTGGCATCGGCCGATTGCAGAATTTTGGGGGCTGGAATGAGCGCTGAAGGCGCGGACACGAGTGGTCAAAGGCGCCCTGTAGCCTTTATTAGCCACCACAGTTCCCAGGTCGAAACCGCCCGCCAGCTCAAAAAGGTACTGGGTATCAACGGCGTGGATGGCTGGATGGCGCCCGACGATATCGATCCGGGTCGGCCGTTCGATCAGGCGATTATCGAACAGGTGCGCCGGTCCGACCTGATCATTCTCTTATTCTGTTCGCGGTCCGATCAGTCGCGCCATGTGAAGCGAGAGCTGATGATGGCGGAGAATGGCGACAAGCTTATCTTTCCCGTCCGGCTTGAGAATATCGATGCGGAAGGCCTGGCCTATTGGCTGAACGACTATCAGTGGATCGACTGGTTCGACCGGCGCGACGACACGATCCAGAGGATGATCGACACGATCAAGCGGATCGTTGCGATGAGTGTGGCCAAGGAACAGGCGGGCGAACCTGTCGATCCTGCAATTGTACCGCCGCCTGAGGAAAGCACCGTCGCTTCGCCTCTTGCGGTGCCGCCGTTCCCGCCAGAAGAGACGGAAAGTGAAAAGGGATCCGAGGCCGAGCCGGTTGCCGCCGACATCGGCGTGCCGCCTGTAGTGCCGCCGACTCCGCCCGCCGAGCAGCCGCCGGCACAGGCGACTGCAGAATTGCCCGAGCCGCCAGACATCCCGGATCAGCCAAGCCCGTTAAAGGTGGTACCCGTTGCATCGGGGCGCGTCGCGCCCGGGGACGGGGAAGCCGGAGGCAGCCCGCCGAACCGGAAGACGATGATGGTTATCGGGGCGGCAGTGCTGGCGATAGTCGTGATTCTCTTGTTATTCTTGTTTCTGTCCGGTGGAGAATCGGATGAAGAAGCTGAGAATAGCGTCCTTTCGCCAAGCGTGGATTGCGCCAATACTGAGCTGGCCAGCCATGGTATAATTTGCGCCAGCGAAGCGCTGCGCAGTCGCGAAACTGAATTGTCGGACCTCTATGAGGCCGTTTTGACGCAGGCCGATGCTCAGCAGCGGATTACCCTGCAACAGGGATACGCGGCTTACCAGGCGCGGCGTGACGAATGCCGGACGGCCGCTTGCGTCGCCACCGTCTATGATGCCCGGGAAGGGGAACTCGGACAGTATGATCTGCCTGTGGAGACCGAACCGGACCCTGACACGGTGGAAGAGCAGCCAGAAGAACCGGCGCCGGAGGTGCAGATGCCCGAGGGCCCTGGCGTAGCGACACCGGCAGAACGCACACCGGCAGCCGGGCGGCCGACAACGCCCGTTGAGACACGGCCAGCGCCGGTCGAAACCCGGCCTGCTGCGCAACCCGATCCGCCCCGCACAACCAGGACCACGCCTCCCGAGCCGATAGGAAACCCGGCTAACTGGGTTCGCGCGAGTGACTATCCGGCGAATATCTTGCGTAACGGCGAGGAAGGCACGTCGCGCTTCCAGGTGCGGGTCGGCGCAAACGGTGTGCCGACCGCCTGCTTCACGACCGGGTCGAGCGGTCATTTCCAGCTCGATGCCAGGGCTTGCAACATGGTGATGCGCCGCGGGCGTTTTCGGCCCGGGCGCGATGCTTCGGGCAATCCCGTGGCTGGCCTCTATTCGGGCAGCTATCGCTGGCGCGCGCCGCGCTAGGCAAACAATTGGCGGGCAGCCGCCAGTTTTTCAGCCGCTTCGTCAAGCACATCGTCGCTTTTTGCAAAGCACAGGCGGACGATGTTGGTGACCGGTTCGGTTTCGAAAAAGTGCGATATCGGGATCACCGCGACGCCGGCTTCTTCCACCAGCCGGATTGCAAAATCCCGGTCGGTCATGACGAGGCCGGACCGTGTAAGGTCGATCGAGAGGAAATAGGTCGCCATACCGGGCAGCACGGCATAGCCGCCGGCTGACAAGGCGTCGGCGAGCCGATCGCGCGAAGCCTGATACCCGGCGCGCATAGCCGTGAAATAGGCCATGTCCTTTCCAAGCCCGTAGGCGACGGCGACCTGCAGATTGGGCGGGGTAGTGAAGGTCAGGAACTGGTGGGCCTTGGCGATGGCGGCGGAGAGCGGCGCAGCCGCAACGACCCAGCCGACCTTCCAGCCGGTGAGTGAAAAGATTTTGCCGGCGGAGCCGATCTTCACCGTTCGCTCCCGCATTCCCGGCATGGTCATGAGCGAGCGGTGCATACGACCGTCAAAGACGATATGCTCCCATACTTCGTCGCAAATCGCGATCAGGTCATGCCTGACACAGAAATCGGCGAGCAGGGCGAGCTCCTCGTCGCCGAGCATGGTCGCGGCAGGGTTGAGCGGGCTGTTGAGGATGATGAAGCGGGTCTTTTCGCCCACCGCCGCTTCGAGCATTCCGGCCGTGATCGACCAGTCGGGCGGGTGAGTGGTTACGAAGCGCGGCACGCCGCCTGCCTGCCGCACCAGCGGCGCATAGGCATCATAGGCAGGCTGGATCAGAATCACTTCGTCGCCTGGGGTGACGAGGCCCAGGATCGAAGCGGCCAGCGCCTCGGTTGCGCCGGATGTGACGAGCGTTTCGCTCTCTCCGTCCAGTTCCAGCGCCTGATGGGCGGCATAGTGGCTGGCGATAGCGGTCCTGAGTTCGGCTATGCCCCGCATCGGCGGATATTGGTTCCAGCCTGAGAGCACCGCATCCGCTGCGGCTTGCCGCACATCGTCCGGCCCCTCGGAATCGGGAAACCCCTGTCCAAGATTGATCGCGCCGTTAGCCCGTGCCCGACCCGACATCTCTTCGAATATGGTCGTCGGCAGTGCGCTGAAAACCGGATTCATTCGGCAGAAGCGCCCCCTGCCGGCCTTTTCGGTTCCTTCTGCAACACCTGTTCGATGTAGACGCGCTGGACCAGCACAAAACCGACCACGGTAAGCGGGGCTGAGAGGAGGATGCCGACTATGCCGAACAGGCTGCCCGCCGCTACGACCGCAAAAAGCAGGACGGCCGGAGATAGGTCGACCGAGCGTTTCTGGATGATCGGTTGGAGGATATTGCCCTGCAATTGCTGGATCAGGACATAGACGCCCAGCGTCCATGCCGCCGTAATCGGGCTGACGCTAAAAGCGACGAGGACGGCCGGAATACCGGCGAAAACCGGGCCGATGAACGGAATGAAATCGAGGAGGGCCGCGATGATCGCGAGGGCCGCCGCGGAAGGTACGCCGATAATTTTCAACGCGACATAGATCAGGATGCCGACGATGAATGAGGACAGGATCTGCGCTCTCAGCCACAGTCCGAGCGCGCGGCCGATATCGTCGCAGGTCTTGCGGGCCAGCGCTTCGCGCTCTTTCGGGATCAGCCGCAACAGGCCTTCGCGATAGAGCTCGGGCTGGGCGGCGAAGAAGATTGCTCCGGCGAGAACCAGGATGACGTTGGTCACGGCCCCGCCGGCCGACACCGCAAAACTGCCTGCGCGCCTCGACAGGCCGGAAATCTGCGCCATGATATCGCGGCTGGCCTGCCGCACATCATAATCGATGCCCCAGCCGTCAAAGGCGATCTGGGTCGCATCTATTGCCTCGGGTATCCTGATGGCGAGAGCCGCGAACTGGGTGACGATAAGCCCGCCAAAGACCCAGGCCACGGAGCCCAGCAGCGCGAAAAGCGCGAGCACGGCCAGCGTAACCGACAAGCCTTGAGGGAGGCCGAAACGCATGAATTGGCGCGCAATGGCGCGAAGGATAACCGCTACGACGAGTGAGGCGAATACCAGGAGCAGAAGATTGCCCAGCGCCAGAACCACCGCTGCCAGCGCCACGATAGCCAGCACGGCGAAGCAGCGCCTTACAAAGCTGTTATGCGATGCCTGATCGTCCATGGTTTGCCTCTCTCGCCTCCGCTCCGCTTTATCGGCGCGATTTTGCCGGCGGGCAAGCATTTGGCGATACCGTTTCAGCCCAGCCGCTGGGCATGCCAGCGCAAATGCGCCTCCATGAAGGTAGAGATGAAATAATAGCTGTGATCGTAGCCAGGCCGATAAGTGAGCGCCAGCGGGATACCGGCCTTCGCGCAGGCTTCTTCCAACAGCTGCGGTTTGAGCTGTTCGTCGAGAAAATTGTCGGCCTCGCCCTGATCGACAAGCAACTCGGGAATTCGTGCGCCGTCCTCGATCAGCGCACAGGCGTCATAGGCCCGCCAGGTCGAGCGATCGGCGCCGATATAGCCGGTTAGCGCCTTGTGGCCCCAGGGGCAGTTTAGCGGCGATACTATGGGCGCAAAGGCTGACACGCTGCGAAAGCGATCGGGGTTGCGCAACGCGATTGTGAGCGCACCATGCCCACCCATCGAGTGCCCGGTGATGGATTGGCGCTCCATCTCGGCCACCGGAAATTCCCTGGCGATAAGCGCTGGCAGTTCTGTTTCGATATAGCTGCGCATCCGGAAGTGCCTGGCCCAGGGCTCTTCGGTCGCGTCGACATAAAAGCCTGCGCCCTGGCCAAAATCATAGGCTTCGTCATCGGGAATATTGTTGCCGCGCGGTGATGTG
>JBPOET010000083.1:0-7044 GCA_051251675.1 Parasphingopyxis sp.
ACCGGCAGCCGCGTCCTCAACGGAACCTATGTTGGCCACAAGGCCTGCGAAGAGGCGCTGGAGGATTTCTACGGAATGGACCATGCGATGGTCTTTTCCACCGGCTACCAGGCCAATCTCGGCATTGTCTCGACGCTGGCCGGCAAAGGCGATTATGTAATCCTCGATGCCGACAGCCACGCATCCATCTATGACGGTTGTTTTCTCGGCAATGCGGATATCGTGCGGTTCCGCCACAACAATCCCGAAAACCTCGAAAAACGCCTTGCCAAACTTCCTCCGGAGGCGGGCAAGCTGGTCGTTCTTGAAGGCGTGTATTCCATGCTCGGCGACATAGCGCCGCTCGACATCATGGTGCCCATCGCCAAGAAATATGGCGCGATGGTGCTGGTCGACGAAGCGCATTCGATGGGCTTTTTCGGCGAACATGGCCGCGGCGTGGCCGAAGCGCAGGGCGTGATGGACCAGGTCGATTTCATAATCGGCACATTCTCGAAAAGCGTCGGCACCGTCGGCGGTTTCTGCGTCTCGAACCATCCGCAGACGGACTTCCTGCGGCTGGTGTGCCGTCCTTATACCTTTACCGCGTCCCTTCCCCCTTCGGTCGTGGCGACGGCGACAACTTCGATTCGCAAGCTGATGTATGCTGGCAACAAGCGCGCGCATCTGTGGGAGAACAGCAAGCGGCTACACCGGGGGCTGCGCGATCTCGGCTTCAGGCTGGCGACAGAGGAACCGGAAAGTGCGATTCTCGCCGTTCTGCTTCCCGATCAGGAAAAGGCCGTGCGCATGTGGCAGGCGCTGCTGGAACAGGGCCTGTACGTGAACATGGCGCGCCCCCCCGCAACTCCCGCCGGCGTCTATCTGCTCAGATGCTCACTATGCGCGGAACACACTGCCGAACAGGTCGAACAGATTCTCGGCATGTTCGAGGCCGCCGGTAAAGCCACGGGGTCGATTTAGTAGCGATATCGCAGGCCCAAGCGATCCCAATCGGAAGACGAATGAAACGGTCCTGCTATCCCGCGCCGCCTGAACGCGGTATAGTCCGGGCATTATGACAGAGGAATTGGAACGGACGAACAGGTTCGATTCTTCCGGTAACGAGATTTGGGGCAGCGGTTTCGCCAGCGCGGCAGCGCTTGTGCTTGCAGTGCTGTTCGCGGCGCTCATCTATCTCGTTACCGAATCCAACAATGAGCGTGATGCCGCCGCGCGAAGCGAACGACAAAGTTTCGAAATTATCATGACTGCACGGAGCATCGAGCAGTCGATTGCGCGTTCGGAAGCCGCGCTCGGCCGGTTCATCATCAACGGCAACGAAATTCCGGCGACACTGTATCGCAACGAATGGCGCGAAGCCGGTCGGCAGATTGAGCAGCTTCAGCGCATTCTTCGCAACAACCCGCAACAGGCGACGAGAGCGGAAGCACTTGAAACGCTATATGTCGACTATGGAAACGAGCTTATCGTCGCCGCCCGTCTGGCAGCCGCCGGGGAAAATTTCGATGCCCTGGCGCGGTACAACAGCGTGGCGAACAGCCGAAATGGCGTGTCGGCAATCCGGACCCTCGAACAGATAACCGAGCAGGAACGCGAATTGCTCAGCGAACGTTCGGCCGCGCGCATTGAGACCAACGAACGTGCGCGCCTGCTGGCAACATTGCTGACCGTGGCGGGGATTATCCTTGCCTTCGCAGCCCTGTTTCTCGCCTACACGACTGTCCAGGCGTTCCGCCAACGATCCCATGCCGATCAGCGGGCGGATGAACTGGAAGATGCGGTTACCAGGCGGACCGCAGAACTCGAGGCGCTGAACGCCCAGTTGCGCGCCGAGGTGGCAGAACGCGCAGCGGCCGAGGAGAAACTGAACCAGGTCCAGAAACTGGAGGCCGTCGGTCAGCTGACCGGCGGGATCGCCCATGATTTCAACAATATGCTGGCGGTCGTCATCGGAGGTCTCGATCTGGCGAAGCGCAAGCTTCTCAAACAGCCGGAGCGGGCCAATGCGCATATCGAAAACGCGCTTGAGGGCGCCAATCGGGCGGCCGCCCTCACCCGGCGCCTGCTGACCTTCGCACGTGCCGAGCCTTTCCTGCCGGAAGGAACCGACGCCGCTGAACTGATCGCATCCATCACCGATCTCCTCCGCCGCTCGATCGGCGAGCGGATTTCCGTTTCCATCGTCGCCGATGAAGAAGTCTGGCCGGTCTGGGTCGACCCCCACCAGCTGGAAAACGCCGTGTTGAACCTGGCCGTTAACGCGCGCGATGCAATGGATGGCAAGGGCGATTTAACAATCGCAATCCGCAACAGGACGCTCGGAGACAAGGAAATCGGCCAGATGCCCTCCGGCGACTATCTGCAAATCGCCGTCACGGATACGGGGTGCGGGATGGATGCGGATGTGATCGATCATGTCTTCGAGCCCTTTTTCACGACCAAGCCGGTCGGCAAGGGCACGGGCCTCGGCCTCAGCCAGATATTCGGCTTTGTCCGTCAGTCCGATGGCGATGTCGACATTGATTCAACCCCGGGCGAAGGCACAACCGTCTCGCTCTTCCTGCCACGCTTCAACGGCGACGTTACAGCACGCAAACCCGCTTCGTCCGGCAACGGCTATATCGGCGACGACACAGCCAATGGTGCGTGCACCATAGTCATGGTGGAAGACGATCAGCGTGTACGCAGATCGACGGCCGCGAGCCTGAAAGAGCTCGGCCATACTGTTCTTGCCTGCGCCAACGGCCAGACAGCGATCGAGATCCTTGCCGAACGCCCCGATGTCGATTTGCTTCTGACCGATGTGGTGATGCCCGAAATGACCGGCCCGGAACTGGTTGCGAAGATAGCGGACCGCTATCCCGCCCTGCCGGTTCTGTACGTCACCGGATATGCAGGCGAAGCAGCGGATAGCGAACAGTTTTCCGGACATGGGGTTTTGCGCAAGCCGTTCACCATCGCCGCCCTTGCCGACGCTGTGGAGAGGGCGACGCTGGGCTCTTCGGAGTCGGAAGACTGAGGCAGCTTGCCCGTTAGCGCCTAACGCACGGCTCCGCGCATGAGCAGCCGCGGCAGGAGAAATATCGCACCGAGCAGCGGCCAGCGCCTTTGCCAGGGCCTGACCGCGATCTGCGTGCCCGCATGCCGGTTGATCTTCCACGCCAAATAATCGACGCCGCCGGCGTAGGTCGCGCTGGCCTTTGCGAGCCGGGCCAGGGTCAACAGTTTTCCTTCGATCCGGCGGCGCGCCCATGCCCATCGGGCGGCCCGGCTCGGTGTCCGGGTGCCAAGCGCAAGCGGTTTATCGCCATCGACCGCAACATCCAAGCCAATCGCGGCCAGCGCGGGAGCGGTAAAGCGGCGATAGCGATCCGGATCGAAATCGACGACCGAAGCGGCCCTGCCCTGCCGTTCGGCGCGCAGTTCCGCGGCATAGGTGAGGGCGAAAGCCCGGCGCCACAGGTCAAGCGCCCCAACATCGCCTTCCACCATCGGCAGCGCGGCCTCCAGCAGCGCTGGAGAAGCCAGGGATATTGCCGAGACAGCCCGTTCGGCAGCGCCCCTGTCATGGCTCCATACCAGCCGGGCCGGTTGGGCAAAACGGGCCCAAACCGACACATTGCGCGTCCGCGATGACGCCAGCCGCGCAAAATCGCTCTCGCTCAATACAGCATATTTCGCCTGGAGCCCGTCATGCTGGACAGGAAACACATTGGGGGGAATCAGCCGGTTGGCCGCCGCCAGCCAGCGTTTGCCGTAAGCCGATCGATAATCGGATACGATGACATAGAAATCGAGCATCTGGCCTTCGAGTTCGGTCGTTCGCAGGCAGGATCCATAGAAAAGAACCGCCCGCGCGGAATCGCCGAACAGTTCCGCGACATGGCGCGCAAAGGCGGTGACGCGCGTGTCCACGGGAGCGGAAAGCTCCTCGCGCACCAGATCCTGCAGGGGCGTCACGCGGCCAGGGAAAGAAACGGCACAGGCAAGGTCGGGGTCAGCACAATCGGATGTTCGGCCCGTACCTCGAACAGCTCGCCATCCAGAATCACGCTCGATCGATCGCCTTCGATACGGATTTCATTGCTGTGGCTGAGATGGACGCCGGAAAGCTGAGAACCCTCGAGCCTGCCGAAAAGGCTTGCCCATAGCGCGCGCAGCAAGGCGAGCGGTTTTTGTTCAACCATCATCAGCTTGAGCGGCCCCGATGTCGTCGACCCCAAATTGGTCTGGCTGTTGAGCAGCAGGCGTTCCAGCGTCGTCACCATCAACAGTGCGAACTTGCCCTGAATCTCGCCCTGATGGATGAGGGTAACGCTGATTGGCCGCGTCTGCGGCGGCAGGAAACGCGCCTTGATCCTGAACAGGGCCGAAAACACGACGGCAATCGCCGTGATGACATGGCTGAATCCGTTTGGCAGGCCGAGCGGGTAGATCTTGTGCCGGCAATACAGGATGGAGTCGGCTAGCCCCGCGCCGCCGAGAAACATACCCAGAACAGGCCGTCCATTCGCATTGCCGCCCGTCAGCGCGATCAGCTCCCGCCTCACGATATGATCGGTGAGATCCGACCGGGCGAGCTCCATAATCCGCTTTAGCGCTTCGATAGGATCGCCTTCCGCGCCGAGATCAAGGGCGATCAGGTTGGTCTTGCCGTTGGGCAGCACGGCAACGGGCGGCGGCGTATCGGAAAAATGTTTGCCATGATGCAGCTCGGTCAGCGTTGCCTGCACCGTGCCGTCGCCACCGTTGATCACCAATATCTGGGGATCGACCCTCGCAATCGTCTGCAGCGCATCGCCGATCTGGCTCACATCCTCCACCTCATAGTGGAAAATGTCCGCCCGCTGCGCGCAGAATTTGCGAATACGCGGCAACATGGCGACATTCCCCGTCGAGCGGGGGTTGGAGAGAAGGGCGACGCACACCATCGCGTTAGCGGATCGGTTCCACCGATGTGCCCTGCATATAGTTCAGGACGACATTGATACGCGTAACGCCGCGACCGGCGCGAAATGAAACCTCGTCGAAATCCGGCTGGAGATTGAACGGAAAGGACAGATCCGGATTGCGGGAGAAACCGCCGCCGTCGCGCCGGTCGGAACTGTTGTTTCCGTTCGAATCATGCCGGACGGCAATGCCGTATGTTCCAGGGCCGGGCAGCGGCAGGCAGACGGTCATGTTCCGGTTGCGGGGCTGGGCGGGCACATCGACCCGGTGAAGCCATTGCCCGCGCTCCAGCCAGCTGTTTTCTCCGCCATAGGATTGGACACGCACGCGCCCGTTGGCGTCGCGGAAGCCTACGACACGCACAAGCGCTGCCGTCCCGG
The DNA here is from genome assembly GCA_051251675.1 of Parasphingopyxis sp. Lineage (GTDB taxonomy): Bacteria > Pseudomonadota > Alphaproteobacteria > Sphingomonadales > Sphingomonadaceae > Parasphingopyxis. The sequence goes on from JBPOET010000083.1 coordinate 5,334, forward strand.
TCGCACCGGCGCGACATTGAGAAAGATCGTTGGCAACCCGCGTTCCCGCGCTGGCCGAAGTTGCGATTGCCGCCATGGACAGGGCCGCAGTCACCGGAATAATCTTGCTTAAGAACATCAAAATGAACTCCAAGGATATCTGCCAGGCCCATTTGCCCAGATCAGGCATGGCAAAAGTCAAACTATTCCCCTATTTCTGTTGGATATCCCCAATGCTTGCGGCCAAATTATGGTCACGGAGCGTCTGAACTTTGCAAATTTTCACTGCCACCGATCGATATATGTTCCGGCTGATCGTCGTGCCGCTTGTCGCAACGCTGATAATCGCTGCGATGCTGCTCGTGCTCGACAAAATGTTGCGCCTGTTCGACTTCGTCGCGCGCGAGGGCGGACCGGTGAACGTCGTGTGGCAGATGCTGGCGAATCTGGTCCCCGAATATCTGTCTCTCGCCATTCCGGTGGGGCTGATGCTCGGGATCCTTTTTGCATTTCGCAAGCTTGCCCTGTCCTCGGAACTCGACGTTTTCCGTGCCTGCGGGATCGGTTATCGCAGACTGCTTTTCGTCCCCTATCTCTTCACGGTCGGGTTCGTGATCCTGAATCTGCTTATAGTCAGCTATTTTCAGCCGATAGCGCGCTATTCCTATGAAAACCTGCAGTTCGAACTGCGCTCAGGCGCCCTGGGGGCGTCGATCAGCGTCGGCGAGTTCAACAATCTCGGCAGCAATATGACGCTCAGGGTCGAGGAAAGCACGAACAACGGGCGCGACCTTTCCGGCATCTTCGTCCGTACGGTCTCCCCGCAAGGCCGCGAGCTCTCGGTTTCAGCCGACCATGGCACATTCATGGCAACGGATGAGGAAGATACCATCCTCCTGCGCCTCACCAATGGTCGGCTGATCCATAACCAGGCAGATTTCGAGAGCCCCCGAGTCCTCAGTTTCGAAAGCCACGACCTGCCGATCGACCTGCCAAGGATCGAACAATTCCGGGGCCGTGGCGGGGAACATCGCGAACTTACCCTGTTCGAACTGGCCGAAGTGGGGGGTGACGCCTCGGCATCCGAAGAGCTGCGCCTCGCCAGCCGGGCGAATTTCCACTACCGAATAGCCGAGGTCCTCATGATGTTCCTGCTGCCCCTGCTGGCGGTAGCGCTTGCGGTTCCGCCAAAGCGATCGACATCGGCGCTTGGTGTGTTTCTGTCGGTCGTGATGATCACGACCTTTCACAAGATATGCCAATATGGCGAAGACGTCGCCGCACTGGGCCGCGTCGATCCCCTCATATCGCTCTGGCTGCCATTTCTGCTGTTCGCGGCCCTGATTATCTGGATGTACTACCACATCGCCTATGTGCCCGGCGGGCAGCCGATCGGCGCCCTTGAAAAGGGTTTTTCAAAACTGGCGACGCTTGTCAGGCGATTGTTCCTGCGCCGGCGACGGCCTATCGGGAACTGATCCGTGAAAACTCCGCAGCTTCAATTCTTCCCGTCGCGAACCATCTCGCTCTACATGGCCAAGATGTTCCTGACCCGCACATTCGCGGTTCTGGGCGGCCTAGTCGTGATACTCATGACCCTTGATCTACTCGGCGAGTCCGGCAAAATTCTGGCGCCGGAAGGCAATGGCGAGGCCGAGCTCTGGTTCTATGTCTCGCTGCGCGTCCCCCAGCTTATCGAGCGCTTCCTGCCCTTTTCCGCCCTGCTGGGAAC
>JBPOET010000084.1:0-6957 GCA_051251675.1 Parasphingopyxis sp.
GCGGCACGGAAATGATGTCGCTGACCAGCCAAATGGCCAAGGAGGAAATGGCCGCCGGTTTCCGTCCCGCCATGATGGGCTCGGGCAATGAACGGCTACAGGCCGTTCATCCGCAGTCGCACCAGGGCGTATGCGGCGATGCCATTGCCTCGATGGAAGGCATATCGCGCGAAGCCGTGGATGCGCTGGGCCTGGAAAGCCAGAAGCGCGCGGCAGTCGCGATCGCCGAGGGCCGGTTCGACAAGAGCCTCGTCCCGGTGGTCGACGATGCAGGCAATGTCATCCTGGGAGAGGAGGAGTTTCCGCGTCCGCAGACGACCGCCGAAGGCCTGGCCGCGCTGGAACCCTCTTTTACCAAGATCGCCGATGTCCCGCTCGACGAGAAGGGCACGACCTTCCGCAAGCTCATCAACCAGAAATATCCCGATCTCGAGATCGAGCATGTCCACCATGCCGGCAACTCATCCGGCGTTGTCGATGGTGCGGCGGCGGTGCTGCTGGCCTCCAAGGACTATGCCGACAGCCATGGGCTCAAGCCGCGCGCGCGGATCGTGGCGACCGCCAATATGGGCGACGACCCGACGCTGATGCTGAACGCGCCGGTTCCGGCGGCGAAGAAGGTGCTCGAAAAGGCGGGCCTGACCAAGGACGATATCGACCTTTGGGAAATCAACGAGGCCTTTGCCGTGGTTGCCGAGAAGTTCATCCGCGACCTCGATCTGGACCGCGACACGGTGAATGTGAATGGCGGCGCGATCGCACTCGGCCATCCGATCGGCGCCACCGGATCGATCCTCATCGGCACGCTTCTCGACGAGCTCGAGCGGCGCGACCTGAAACGCGGCCTCGTCACCATGTGCGCCGCTGGCGGCATGGCCCCCGCCATGATCATAGAACGGGTATAGCCGATTGCGCAGGAGCGACCGCGCAATGCGGGGCCGCTCCTGCCACCCTCCCCCGACGGAAATCGATCCGGCGGCGCCCGCGATCGCATCAACCCTAATCCCTTCGAACGCCGGAGCCCCCAGGAACTCCGCCCGGAGACCTGGCCACCGCTTTCCGGCGCGATTTTTGCAGGACACCGCAATATGCCGGGCATATTCGCCCCGCCCCAAAACCACGGTACAACCAAACTGGTGACACAAGCGCGTCGGCGACATTGAATAATCACTGCAAGACGCGGTAAGAGACCATCGAGAACATAGCGAATATTCTCGCCAGCGTCGCAAAGTCAGGCCGTTCATGATGAAAAATATGAAAGTCGCCGAGTCGGAAATGGATCCGCTTCAGTTGGAAATGGAGCATCCGGCCGACAACGATAGTGCACCACTGAGTTTCCTGAAGCTCTTTTATCCGTTCCACTATGCGGTCGGCATGACGGTCGAGAAGCACCTCGCCGGGAACTCGCTCAGCCGGCACCAGACCGTAATCCTCTGGATCTTGAAATCGAAAGGCCGCGACGGCCGCACCCTGCCCCGCAAGATTATCGCTCAGATGGTCAAAACCTGGTATAATCTGGGCAATCCGGCCATTTCCAAGGTCCTGCGCAAAATGGCACAGCAGGAACTGATCGCAATCGAGGAAAGTGCGAATTCGCGCCGGGAAAAATGCGTCCACCTGACCGAAACGGGCGCCGCCGCTATCAATGAGATGATCGCCCGCACGGAAAATTTCATTACACAGATTTCGGACAAGCTAACCGATGCCCAGATCCTCAACGGCATGGACTTTATCGAACGGGTCGGCGAGATTGTGGAATTCGAGCTGGAATCGCCCGACCCCTCAACGGTGTAAAGAACAAGGAACGACCATGAGTAAAATGCGTATCGTGCTGAGCGGCGCAGCCGTTATGGCCCTGACCGCCACAGCAGCCTGTTCGGGAGGCGAAGACGCGGCCCCAACAGCCCAAACCGAGACGCCCGCGGAAACGTCTGCCGAAACGCCCGCAGAAACAGCCGCTGCCCCGGAAACGCCCGGTCCGGATTCCGTCGATACGCTGGATGGAACGATATTCGCCGATTTCACCGGTGATGCGACCGCCGGAGCGGCCGTATTCGCGCAGTGCCGGGCCTGCCACGTACGCGATCCGGGCGTTAATCGTACAGGTCCTTCGCTCCACAATATCGTCGGGAGCGAAGCAGGCAGCGTCCCGGATTTCAACTATTCCGACGCCAATGCGAGCAGCGGTATCACCTGGACCCCTGAAAAACTGTTCCAGTATCTCGAAAATCCGCGCCGTATCATACCCGGTACGCGAATGGCCTTTCGCGGCCTTTCGGATCCGCAGGACCGGGCCGATCTGATCGCCTATCTCCAGTCGGAATAAAGCCTCGCCGGCGATCGGGGCCGCTCGGACATTGACGGCCGGAACTATCGGCCCGGATTCCAGTCGCTGCCCTCCAGCCCGGGCGGGGCGACGGTTTCTATGTTCAACTGGCCCTTGAGGCCCGCTGTACGGTGGACGCTGATCTCCTGCCATTCCGGCGACATCGACATACGAACCATATCGGCCCGTGCGGGATAGGACGCGATAGCAACCTCATCCCACAATTCCTCAACCTGGCCGAGGGAGAGGAATGTAACATCGCCGACGAAAACCGGCTTTCCGCCGAATTTCGGGAGAATTTCCGCCACGGCCCGGCCATAGATCGCATAGGCTTCGCGGCCGGTCAGATCGGTCTCGCGGCCATCGGCATATTCGGCCCTGTCCTTGAACTTGAGCAGGTTGACCATGAAGATCGGCCCGTCCGGGCCCGGTTCCATCAGCTTTGCGATCTGTTCTGGATCAGTCGGCGCCACCGCATTCTCAACGTCCATCCGAAACTCCTTCCCTATTCGGCCAGCGCAGCCACGCCGTAACCGCGGGCGATGGTCTGCTGCCGGACTTCGGTCGGTTCGAATGCATCGGCGAGGGCCCGCAGCGCGGCATCGATATCGTGCCGATGGCCGCACAGGAACAAGTCGAGCGCGGCATAACGATGCTCGGGCCAGGTGTGGATCGACAGGTGCGATTCCGCGAGCAGGGCCACACCGGTTACCCCCTGCCCCTCTCCGAAATGGTGGAGATTCAGGTCGAGAATGGTCGCACCTGCAGCGGCCACTGCATCGCGCAGCGCCCGCTCGACAAGAGCGGCATCGTCGAGCCGGACCGTACAGCCATGAAAGTCGGCCAGCAGGTGGCGGCCGTCATAGGGCGGAGCTGCGTTACCCGTCATAACGCCGCCATTCGTTGGTGAAAGTCCTCACCAGCCGCTGGTTGTCGAGCCGGTTCGGCGCGGCATCGACCCGCGCCATGTCCGGCGGAAATTCGAACAGCATAGGCTCCGATGCGCTCGTTACAAAACGCCCGCCGGGCAGCAGGTCGGACTGCTCGGGCACGCCCATGGGCGATGCCAGGATGAAGCCCCATTCGCCAAAGCTCGGGACATAGGCGTGATAGGGCCGCGTCTCGAAACCGGCGGCCTCAAGCGTCGCCGCGATCGTCCAGAAGGCGTTGGGCGCGACATAGGGCGAACCGCTCTGCACCGAGACCATGCCGCCGGGCGCAAGCCGCTGGAGCAGCGAACGGTAGAAGGTGGTGGTATAGAGCTTGCCCAGCGAGAAATCGGTCGGATCGGGAAAATCGATGACGATCGCATCGTACAGCCCATCGGCCTCGCGCACCCAGCGGAAACCGTCCGCATTTATAACGGTCATGCGCGGATCGCTGAGCGATCCCTGATTAAGCTGCACCAGCAGCGGCGTTTCGCGAAACAGTTCCGTCATCGCCGGATCGAGATCGACCAGCGTAACGGTTTCGACGTCCGGATGGCGCAGCACTTCACGCGCCGCAAGACCATCACCGCCGCCAAGGATGAGGACGTTGCGCGGGCTTTCCACGCGGCCCAGATTGGGGAGCACGAGCGCCTCATGATAGCGATATTCGTCGAGCGAGGAAAATTGCAGATTGCCGTTGAGAAACAGCGACACATTGCTGCCGCGCCGGGTAAGCACGATACGCTGATACGGGGTGGAGGTCGCATGGATGATCGGCTCGTCGATGCTCGCGGTTTCGGCCAGCCTCTGGAAACGCTCTGCACCGACAAAGCCGATGACGAGAGAAACCGCAACGAGCACGCCGGCCAGCATCTCGACCGGCAGGCGCCGGCCTCTTGGCTGGATCATGATCAGGGCTATCGCCACGCCGACATTCAGCAGCCCGAACAGGAAGCCCGTTCGGATCATGCCGATAAAGGGCATGAGCACCAGCGGAAAGAGCAACGACGCTGCAAGCGCGCCGACATAATCGAAGGTCAACACGGTCGAGATGGTTTCGCGAAAATCGAAATCGTCGCGCAAAATCTGCATCAGCAGCGGGATTTCCAGGCCGACAAGAAAGCCGATGACGAGGACCAGACCGTATAGCACGACCCTGAATTCATCGACGACGGGGAACATCATGAAAAGGATCGCCGCCGCCCAGCCACCGACCAGTGCGATCAGGATTTCCGCACGGATAAAGAGTCTTAACTCATCCTTCTTCACATAGCGCGAGAACCAGCTCCCGATCCCCATCGCGAACAGATAGACGCCGATAATCGTCGAAAACTGGGTAACGCTGTCGCCGAGCAGATAGCTGGCAATCGTGCTGGCCAGCAGCTGATACACAAGACCGCAAATCGCGACGACAAAGACCGACGCAATCAGGGCATAGGCAAGCGGCCTTGCGGATTTCTCGAACGGGGGCTGGGGCGCCGCTGTATCAGCCAACGATTGCCGCTGCCACGATAACCGAAAGGCCGAGCGCGATCATGCCGGCGAAGATGGCGACCGCGACATTCTGCTTCTGCTCGATTTCTTCCCACAGGCTTCCCGGGGTCAGGAAATCGAGAATGACAAAGGCGACGACCATAACAAAAATGCCGACGCCCGCATAAAGCAGGGTTGCGCCGACAAGATAGAGGCTGAATAGGTTCATAACTGGCTCTCCCTGGTAAATTCCGAAATCATTTGTGACGCGGCCCCCGGCCGATAAAGACGCCGCCCGGTCCCCGCGCGGCGCTGGCGCGCTGGCCATCCGCGAAAGGCGAATAGCCTGTGAAGGAAGCATAGGCGAAGCCCGATGTGACGAGCAGGCACCAAAGCCCGAAAATGAAAACGCCCCGGTTCATGCCTCCGCCTCAATCATCGTCATCTCCTGCAAAATCGCTGTCCGACTTGCGCCGTGATTCAAAGCTCAGATGTTTCCACCATTGCCATATCGCCGGGACGAACACGAGCAGCAGTGCCAGGAACAGGTTCGAATAGAAGGTTGCGCCCTTCTCTATCGTCACCTCGACCTGCGCATTGGGACTGCTGCCATATTGGCCCTCCGTCCAGCGGTTTCCGGCCGCATAGACATTGAGTTCATAGGTGCCGCGCGGAATCATCGAAAATTTGCTCGCCGAATAGCGGCTGCCCTCGGACCAGTTGCCCTCGCTGTCACGGCCGGAATAGGCTTCGACGACATTGTTCGCCTCGAACACCTCGCCGGTATCCCGATTGGTCAGGGTATAGGTCAGGTCGATCCAGCTATTCTCGATACGCGGAGCCTGCGCTGAAACCGTGACCGCCTGACGCGCTCGATCGAGCACGATCGGCCCCACTTTCGCGCTCTGCTCCACGCCGTTGGTCGCCAGATTGACCCGGGCCGTCTGAGGATCGCTGGTCCCGCCGAACAGGAAGGTGATCACCAGCAGCGCAAGCCCCACGGCCAGGGCGAGCTTCATGAAGCTGCCGGCTTTTTTGCGATAGGGCGAAGGCTGGTGCGGCAGCGGCAGGCCGCCGCCGGCCGCCGGCGGGATTCCGAAGGCGTCTGTTATTTCATTGGGCTCAAGCAGCTCGCTCAGCGACCATACCGTCTCGTTGCCGCTATGCTCCCAGCTCAGCATTTTTCCCGGGCGGACAAAATCGGCCGTCAGGACTTCCTCGCCAACCGCCACGCGCCAGTAAAACTCGCCCAGCACATAATCGACCTGCGCCCGGGTTTGCGCATAAAAGGGTTCGTAAAATTCACCATCAACGGTGAAACCGACCAGCGACAGTTTTTGCGGCGAAGCCGTCAGCTGGCGCCCCAGGCTCCAGCCGCGCCCGTCGGTATCGAGAAAGCGGTAGCCCTCGTAGGGATTGAACAGCAGATATTCGTCCCACGGATATTGCCCGTTTTCCGAGCGCCGCTGATAGCCGATGACTTCCCATTCGGTTCCGCGCAAAACGCCCCGGCTGCCGAGCGGCAGTTCGAGCTTGCGAACCTCGCCTTCATAGCGCTGGATGATGCTGACATCGGGATTGGTGACATCGAGCGTCGAGCCGCAATATTGGCATGCGATGCTGACGGACGTGCCGGCAGCCTTGATCTCGATCGATCCGCCGCAGTTCGGGCAGTTAAACTGTTCGGCCGCAGGCGCGCTGTCGCTCTCCGACGGTACGACGGTGCGCTTGGCCGTCGGACCTTGCGGCTGGTCTTCCGGCGCGCCGCCCCAGGGATTGGGGCGATCGTCGCCGGGCGGGGATTGCGGCGGTTCAGGCGGCATAATCGGGCATCTTCCAGCCATGAATGACCCGCAGATTCTGCGGCTTGAGTTCGGCCAGCGTCACATAGCGGCCAACATAGAAACCCGGATCTTCGCCTTCCTCGCGCTCGAAATTCGCGGAAAAGCCGTGATCGTCGCGCATGTCGACATTGAACACTTCCCAGCCCGTCGATGGCGCAAAGGGCAGCTCGCCCTCTGCAGCGATGCATCGGGCGGTACGTACGTCCGACACGACAAATTCAGCCCCGTCGATCTGGGTTCGATCCCCGACCGCCGTCTCGCCGCCCTGCGCCAGATGCTGGATGAGATCCGAATTGGTTTCGGCGATCGGCCGTTCGATAACCATCTGGAACTGCCCGTCGGACTCGCTGAGCCAGCCATGGCTCATGTCCGAAAACAGGCACAG
>JBPOET010000085.1:0-6941 GCA_051251675.1 Parasphingopyxis sp.
CCCCTGTTCCGTCGTCATGGAAGTCACCGATCTCCGCATTGCGCTGTTCAGCGGCAATTACAATTATGTCCGTGACGGTGCGAACCAGGCGCTGAACCGGCTGGTCGGCTATTTGCTCGGCCAGGGCGCCGCCGTGCGGATTTATTCACCCGTTGTCGAGGAACCGGATTTCGAAGCGACTGGCGATCTCATTCATGTACCGGCTCTCGCCCTGCCAGGCCGCGCGGAGTATCGCGCACCCGTTCGCCTCCCCGGCAGCGTCCGCAAGGACATTGCCGAATTCGCGCCGAACATATTCCATATCGCGAGTCCGGAAATTCTGGGTCACCGCGCGCTCAGCCTCGCGCGGCGCTGGAACATTCCGGCCGTTGCCTCGGTGCACACACGGTTCGAAACCTATCCCCGCTATTATGGCCTGACTTTTTTGGAACCGTTGGTCGTTGCCGTGCTTCGACGCTTTTATCGCCGGTGCGATGCGATTTTCGCGCCGTCAGAGTCTATGGCTCAGATCCTCCGCGAACAGCGGATGAGCTATGATGTCGGCATCTGGTCCCGCGGCATAGACCGTGAAACGTTCGATGCGCGCCACCGCGATCTCGAATGGCGACGGGAGCATGGCATCGGGGATGATGAATTCGCTATCGGTTTCGTCGGCCGACTCGTTATGGAAAAAGGCCTCGATGTCTAGTCGGATGCGATCGACCAGCTGGAAAAGCGCGGCGTTAAACACCGCGTCCTTGTTATCGGCGAGGGTCCTGCCCGGGAATGGTTCGAACGGCGCCTGCCGAACGGCGTTTTTGTGGGCTTTCAGAAGGGCGCGGATCTTGGCCGTGCGGTCGCGTCGATGGATATGCTGTTCAACCCCAGCATCACCGAAACTTTCGGCAATGTCACGCTGGAGGCCATGGCCGCCGGCCTGCCCGTCGTCGCAGCCCGGGCGACGGGCAGCCAGAGCCTTGTCGACGACGGCGTCACCGGCCGGCTTGTCCGCCCCGGGGCAATCGAAGCCTTTGCCGACGCTCTCCAGCTCTATTGCGAAGATGACGCCGCCAGAAAGGCGGCCGGCGCCGCCGGATGCGCAGCCAGCGAGCGTTATGGCTGGGATCAGGTCAACCAGGCGCTGGTCGACGGCTATCTGCGTGTCGTCCGCCAGCGGGTAGACGGTGCGTCGGGGCCACCACGCAGCCCCGTACCCTAAAGCCGTTCGATACGCTGCGCCGCCTCGTCAAGAATTTCCGTTACCTGTCTGGCCAGCGCTTCATCCGCGTCGTCACGCGAGAAACGGTTGCCGAGTACGGCGAAGAGGTTGCCCATGGCCCGGCGTACCGACGCATTTTCGGCCTTTTTCTCGTGCTCTCCCATTTGCGACAAGCGGGTGAGCAGCGCCTCGACTTCCGCCTTTTTTTCTTCAATTTCAGCCCTGCCGGCGTCGGTAGCCATAAACGCCTTGCGCTGACCATCGGCCTCCACCGGTTCGATCAAAGCGCTGTCTTCCAAGAGGTTGAGGGTTGGATAGATGATGCCCGGACTTGGCGTGTAGGCGCCGCCCGTCAGCTCCTCAATCGCGCGAATCAGATCATAGCCGTGTCGCGGTTCATCCCCGATCAGTTTGAGTAGAACGAGGCGCAACTCACCGGAATCAAATATTCGCCTGCGCCGCTTGCGCTGCTGTCGACCGCCAAAATCCCTGCCCCGCCAACCGCCAAACTGCATAGCAAATAGCGCTTCGGGAAAGCTCTTGTTCCAGCGGCTCCGATGGCCGCCCCGATGTTTCCTCATCATAGTCATTTCCTTTCGAAGATAGATCAAAGATATATCTTGATAGATTTTTGTCAATAAGGCTAGACCCTATGAGCGGATGGCATGCCTGGAGAATTCGGCTAGGGTCGCGCTATGGCCGACCTGTTTGTGAGCGATGATCCTGAAGACGGGAAAAAGGCGAATGCCCCCCTTGCCGATCTGCTTCGGCCCGCATCGCTTGCGGATGTCGTTGGGCAGGAACATCTGACCGGCCCCGATGGCCCGATCGGCCGGATGGTCGCCGCCGGTAAGCTCGCGTCCATCATCCTCTGGGGGCCGCCAGGAACCGGTAAGACAACCATCGCCCGGCTTCTCGCCGATGCCGTCGACCTGCGTTTCATAGCCATTTCGGCGGTGTTCTCAGGCGTGGCCGACCTGAAAAAAGCCTTTGCGGAAGCCAGGCAGATGGCCGGCGCCGGAAAGCGGACGCTGCTTTTCGTCGACGAGATCCACCGTTTCAATCGCGCGCAGCAGGATGGCTTCTTGCCCTATGTCGAGGACGGCACCGTCACGCTGGTCGGCGCAACGACTGAAAACCCGTCGTTCGAACTTAACTCCGCTTTGCTGAGCCGCGCGCAAGTCCTGATCCTCAATCGCCTCGATACCGGTGCGCTGGGCACGTTGCTCGATCGCGCCGAGGCGCATGAAGGCCGTCCCCTTCCCCTGACTGAGGAAGCGCGCAGCGCCCTGATCGCGTCAACCGATGGCGATGGCCGTTTCCTGCTCAACCAGGCGGAAACGCTGTTTTCGATCGACCTTGCAGAACCGCTGGACCCAGCGGGCCTGGCCGACATGCTCCATCGCCGTGTACCGGTCTATGACAAGGATCGGGAGGGCCACTACAACCTGATATCGGCGCTGCACAAGGCGATGCGCGGATCCGATGCTCAGGCCTCTCTCTATTATCTCGCCCGCATGCTCGTGGCCGGAGAAGAGCCGCTCTACGTCCTGAGGCGGATCACGCGCTTTGCCAGCGAAGATATCGGGCTGGCCGATCCCCAGGCTCTGGTCCAATGCCTCGCCGCCAAGGACGCCTATGCTTTTCTCGGCAGCCCTGAGGGCGAGCTCGCCATCGTCCAAGCCTGTCTCTATTGCGCGACAGCCCCGAAATCGAACGCCACCTACAAGGCGCAGAAAGCCGCTTGGAAGTCGGCCAGCGAAACCGGCTCGCTGATGCCGCCGAAGAATATCCTCAACGCGCCGACCCGGCTGATGAAGGATATCGGATACGGCAAAGGCTATGCCTATGACCATGAGCGCGACGACGCTTTTTCCGGCGACAATTACTGGCCCGAAGAGATGGAAAAGCAGGAATTCTACAAACCGTCCCCGAGAGGTTTTGAAGCAAAAGTGGCGGAACGCCTTGCTTTCTGGGAGAAGTTGCGGATGGGCAGATAGTATTGATTGGCTAATGGTCGGAAAAAAGCGTATTCTGCTTCAGACAGATAGTGATGTTACAACAGGGGAAGTTTCATGGAATTCGATCTCAATCGTGACATAGATTGGCCGTTGATCTGGGAATATGCTCTCAAGATCGGCGCAGCCTTGCTAATCCTTCTGATTACGCACTTCATCGCCAAGGGTGTAAAATGGGCCATCGCCCGGATGGTCGACAAGATCCCGGCGCTGCAAAAACACAGCAACGCCCAGCCCGGCGAAACCGTCGGTAGCCAGATCGGCACCCTCGCCTATTGGATCGTCTGGCTCGTCGGCCTCGTCGTCGCACTGCAGCCGCTCGAACTCAGCAACGTGCTCGATCCGGTGCGCGCGCTTACAACCGAAGTGTTCAACTATCTGCCCAATATCATCGGTGCGGGCCTCATCATGTTCTTCGGCGTAATCATCGCGACGATCGTTCGGCGCATCGTCGAAACCACACTGATGGCGATCAATGCCGATGGATGGCTGGCCAGGGCCGGAGCGGACGAGATCACCGGAGGCGGGGAAGAAGCCTCCGCAGCGGGTGAAGGACGCACGACGCTCAGCACGGCAATCGGTGTGATCGTGTTCGTCCTGATCATCATACCTGTCGCCACTGCGGCTCTGCAGACACTCAAGCTGAGTTCGATTTCGGACCCGCTCGTGTCGATTCTGCAGGACGTCGCCTTCTTCATTCCGCGCGCTATTGCAGCGTCACTGATCCTCGGAACGGCCTATTTCATCGGTCGCTGGGTAAAGAGCTGGATCCAGCAGATACTGGGCGCTCTTGGCGTTGATGCTGCCGCATCGGGCTCGGGCCTGGTTCCGGAAAGCGTCCATGCAAGCAAGGTCATCGGCACGATCGCCCTGACCGCCATCATGCTGGTTTCCGCCGTGGCAGCCGTCGAGGTACTCGAAATCCAGTCTGTTCAGGCCATGGTGACCGAAGTGGTTGCGCTGGGTAGCCGGGTGATCTTCGGACTCGTTATCATCGCAGCCGGCATCCTGCTTGCACGGGTTCTCAGCAACCTGATGGCAAGCTCCACCGGCGAAGGTGGGATGCTCCAGACAATCCTCAAATGGTTGATCATCGCATTGTTTGCGGCCATGGGCCTCAAATTCATGCAGATTGCCGACGAGATTGTCGTGATCGCCTTTGCCGCCATTCTCGGCTCGGCGGCCGTGGCGGCAGCCATCGCCTTCGGGCTTGGCGGACGGCCGACGGCGCACAAGCTGCTTGAGCGTTGGACCGAAGGCAAAGCCAATCGCACCAATCCGGGAGACAAGACGCCTCCGGGTATCTAGAACCGGAGCTCGATGAGACGCTTTGCCAACTTCGCCTGTTTCGACTGGTCGGGACAGGCGGTGGCGAGGCCCAAAGGCATAGCCCTTGCGGTAACCGGGGCGGGTGCGGAAGCTCCCGCCCTTGTTGTATCCGAGACCGGCTGGCCGAGGCAGGAGGTGCTGCACTGGCTGGAAGCACGCGCCGAAGAGCAGGCCGATATGTTGATCGGTTTCGATTTTTCCGCCGCCCTGCCCTTTGCCGATCATGGAGCCTATTTCCCGGCCTGCGGCGACAGCCCCGATAACGCGCGCGCGCTGTGGCGATGGATCGACGCGCTTTGTGCCACCGAACCACATCTCTCCGCCTCTACCCTGCTGGAGCAGGACTTCCTTGCCCAGCATTTCCGCTACCAGGCCGGCCGCGAGACAATAACCGGCGCCCGGTTCGAGCGGCCGCTGGGCCGGTTGCGCGTAACCGAACAGGCCTGCCGCACGCAGAAACGCGGCAACGCAGTCTCCTGTTTCAATCTTGTGGGCGCTGCACAGGTCGGCAAATCGAGCCTCACCGGAATGCGGCTCCTGCACCGGCTTGGCGGGGCAATCCCCATCTGGCCTTTCGACCCAGTCCCGGAACAGGGACCGGTGCTCGTCGAAATCTATACCGGCATCGCGGCCCGCGCAGCAGGCCTTACCGGTCCGACAAAGCTTCGCGACGGAGATAGCCTGGACGAAGCACTGGCCAGCCTTGACAGCGCGCCGCACAACCCCCTCCCCCGTTATGACGATCACAGTACCGACGCGATTCTGGCCAGCGCCTGGCTACGCCGTGCCGCCGGCGATTCAACGCTCTGGAACCCGGCCAGTCTCGGCGCCCGGCTGGCGCAAACCGAAGGGTGGACCTTTGGCGTAGCCTGATGACAGGGATCCGCCCGCGGGCCACCATATCGGGGCTGGACCTCCGCACTCTTTACAGGCATGGGAGCGCGGCGCGCCGGATTAGCTCAGCTGGTAGAGCAACCGCCTTGTAAGCGGTAGGTCGTCCGTTCGAGTCGGACATCCGGCACCACCCAGTTCCATGCTCTCAGTACCCAGACGGGTACGCGCTCGGAGTCGCGATAATACCTCGTAACTACGGGATGTTAGGCGAATGGCGACGACGCGATCGGAAGCCAAGAGACCATTTGTCTTCGGGAATGTCCGCAAGATCTCGGCTCCGTCTCTCACCCCCCAAAAGCCGGATCGCAGATGCACATTGTGGAAGGTGGTCGATTGTCAGGAAAATCCCAGAAATTTGCGCTGCTCAGCCCAATCAAGCGGGATGTTTGTCGCGCGCAGGAGTCTGCGGGTTGTTAGCTCAACCGGTTGCTTTCCGTCGAGAATAGCTGAGACGATATCGGGTGCTAAGAATGACAGTCGCGCCATCCGTGCGAGGTGCGCTTTACTGACCTGCCCCCTCAGGGTGGTCCACCGGATAAGTTAGAGTTCCGGCGGTTAAGGTCGCCCTGTTGGGCGGCCCGGAGCGTAGCGTAGGGCAGACCAACAGGGCGAGGCAAGATGGTTTCGGGAGCCGGCGGCAGATAGCCGAGCGAGCTGTGCGGCCGGAGTGTGTTGTAATGCTGTCGCCAGCGTCCGATCAGGATCTCGGCCTCCCTCAGCGTGTAGAAGATCTCCCCGTTGAGGAGTTCGTCTCTGAGCTTGCCGTTGAAGCTCTCGTTGTAGCCATTCTCCCAAGGACTGCCGGGTTCGATATAGAGCGTCTTCACGCCGATCCGGCCGAGCCAGTCGCGCACGGCATGGGCGGTAAACTCAGCCCCATTGTCCGATCTTATATGCGCTGGCGGGCCATGCCTGGAG
The DNA here is from genome assembly GCA_051251675.1 of Parasphingopyxis sp. Lineage (GTDB taxonomy): Bacteria > Pseudomonadota > Alphaproteobacteria > Sphingomonadales > Sphingomonadaceae > Parasphingopyxis. Next base: position 6,358 of record JBPOET010000085.1, read on the forward strand.
AACAGGTCAGTCAGCACCGCCAGCACATCATCACTCTTCAGCTTGCGCTGAACGTGGATGGCCAGGCACTCCCGGCTGTGCTCGTCGATCACCGTCAGCATCCGGAACGCCTTGCCGTCATGGGTGCGATCGGCGACGAAGTCGTAACTCCAGACATGACCGCGGTATTGGGGCCTGAGCCGCACGCAAGATCCGTCATTCAACCATAGCCGACCGCGCTTCGGCTGCTTCTTCGGTACTTTGAGCCCCTCGTAGCGCCAGATGCGCTCGACCCGCTTCGCGTTTACCGTCCAACCGTCATTACGCAGCAGGGCGGTGATACGGCGGTAGCCGTATCTGCCATAGCGCGAAGCCAGCCGGATGATCTCCGCCGTCAGCGGCTTCTCATCAACGCGCAGTCTCGCCGGCTTCCTCTGGGTTGAACGGTGCTGGCCCGTCACCTTGCAGGCACGACGCTCGGACACGCCGAGCGTCGCACACACATGGTTCACGCCAACACGGCGCCGCGAAGGTCTCAGTACTTTCCCTCAACAACCTCCTTCAGGTTCAACGCATCGAGAGTCAGGTTCGACACCGCCTTGCGG
>JBPOET010000086.1:0-6932 GCA_051251675.1 Parasphingopyxis sp.
CTTTTCCTCAGCGACGTCGACGATCCGCGTGCGCCCATATATTGCGGAGCCGGCAGGAACCGGGGCGACGAAGCGCACCCGTTCGAGACCGTAATTCAGAGCATTGCCATGGCCGACGATCACATAATCGGCATTGTTCTTGATGATGGTCGACAGGCCGAGAATCAGGAAACCATGCGCAATCGTAGAGCCAAAGGCGCTTTGGGCGGCGCGTTCGGGATCGACATGGATCCACTGGCGATCGCCCGTCATTTCGGCGAACGCCGTGATCATCTCCTGCGGCACGTCCAGCGGAGTGCTCCAGGGCCCGAACTCTTCCGATTTGCGGGCCGTGAGCGCGGCTATGTCGTCATATCGTATCTCGTCCATCTTACCCGTCATTTGTTAGAGAATAGAGTTTTGCGACGCGTCTATGCGCCAGTTCCCGGGCTTCGCGCTGCTCGTCTTTGATCGCATTCGCGAGCGCCGTGCCCAGTTGCCCGGCCAGAGCGCGCTTGCTCGCCGCCATCGCCGGTCCGTCATTGTCCGCCACCCTGCGAGCCAGTTCGCGCGCATCTTCGGGCAGCTCGTCATCGCCGGAAATCCGGCTGACCAGGCCGGCTTCAAGCGCCTCTGCGCTCGTCAGCGTCGCGCCGCTGAGCAGGATATCCTTCGCCCGCGACAGGCCGACAATGGCGGGAAGCAGAACGGTAGATCCCATACCCGGCATCAGGCCGAGTTTCGCGAAAGGAAAACCGAAACTGGCACTTTCGGACGCTATGCGCATGTCGAGCGCCAGCAGCATCGTCGCACCGATGCCGACGGCCGGCCCGTTCACGGCGGCTATGATCGGCGTTTCGATGGCAAAAAGCTCGTTTATGAAACCGTCGATGAAATGCTCTTCCCCGATCTGCAATCCGTTGCGGCCGCGCTCGCCTTTGAGGAAATCCCGGTCGGCGCCCGCGCAAAAGGCTCGGCCATTCGCCGTAAGCAGGATGGCACCGATCTCCGGATCTGCGGCGAACGAACGGAAGGCATCGACGAGTTCGTCGCCCATGTCCGGCGTATAGGCATTCAGCTTGCCTGGCCGGTCCAACGTAATCACGCCGACCTTGCCGTCCCGCTCCGTGCGCACTTCTCGCTCACCGGTCATCGAAGGCCTCCGGATCGAAAGGCTGCCATTGCGGCAGACGCTGTTCGAGAAAGGCCGCGACACCCTCGGCAAAGTCCGGCCCCTCATTATGGGTGAGTATCTCCTGCCAGGCACCGTCCAGAGCCGCGCCCAGCGGCAGTTCGAGCGACTGCCAGATCGCCCTTTTGGTCCGCGCCATGGCCGACGGCGAATTTTTCGCAATCGATGCCGCCATTTCCCGCGCCCGCTCCATGAGAGCATCCTGGGCGACAAGCTCCCCAACCATGCCGAGCGCCAACGCCCGTTCGGCCGACATCCGCTCGTCGCGCCCGAGCAGGGCGAGCCGCAACACCGCCTCCAGCGGCATCCGCCGGGCCAGCGACACCGGCTCCAGCCCGGCGACCAGACCGACGCTGACATGGGTATCGCAGAAACTCGCCGTTTCGCTGGCCAGCACGATGTCTGCGTCGGCGATGAAATGCAGGCCGCCGCCGACCGTGAGTCCGTTAACCGCACAGATTACCGGCTTCCACACGCGGTTCTGCAAACCGGTCCAGCGGATAGCATCGTGGCTCGGCGCATTGCCCCGATCCAGTTGCGGCAGATCCGCAACATCGGCGCCCGTGCAAAACGCTTTCCCGCCCGATCCCGTGACGATCGCGACCACGGCGCTCGGATCGCGGTTGAATGCGTCCCATATCTGGGGAAGCTCGAGATGCATTTGCTGGTTGATCGCATTATGGCGATCCGGCCGGTCGAGGCAGATGGTCGCGATGCCATTTTCGACCGCATAGGCGAGCGTCTCAAACATCCGCCGCCTCGCCGTCGATTGTCAGCCGCGCAATCTGCTCTTCGAGATAAGCGTCGTCCCAATTGAGCAACTGCCACTGCTTGGCGCGCCGGAAAAACAGCTGGGGATCGGCTTCGGTCGTATAGCCCATACCGCCATGCACCTGAATGCCCAGTGCGGAAACCTTCCTGAACATGGCGCAGGCCTGTAGCTTGGCGATGGCAGCGGCGACTTCGAATGCGCGGTCATTGTCGTGCAGCCAGCCGGCCTGATGAACCAGCGTCTGGCAGCCCTCAATCTCGACGAGCGCGTCGGCAAGATAGTGGGCAATCGACTGAAACCCGCCGATCGGCCGGCCAAATGCCTCGCGCTCCTTGGCATAGTCCGTGCTGATTTCATGGATGCGCCGAGCCGCGCCGACGGCCTGCGCCGCCAGGACAATTAGCGCCCGGTACATCGCGCCGCGCCATGCGGCAGCGATATCCGCGCCGCCGCCGATCAGATTTTCTTCGGCGACGACGACCTCGCTGAATGTCACACTGAAATAGGGCTCGGTCGCGAGATTGGCCTGGCGCCGGACACTGATGCCCGCCGTGTCTCGCGGAATAATGGCAGCAGCCGTTGCGCCGGTTTCGGCGAAACGGCCGATAACGAGGATCTGGTCCGCAACCGTGGCAAAGGGCACGAAATGCTTGCTCCCGTTCAGGCAGAGCCGATCGCCCTTACGCTCGAACACTGTCGACAGGCGGGTGATATCGAAGCCTGCTCCCGGTTCTTCCGATGCGACGGACACGATCCGGCTGGCGTCCGCAATCGACGGCAGCCAGCGGCTGCACGCGGCCTCATCCCCCGCCCTTGCGAGGAATTGCGCCGCCAGAATTGAACTGACGAAGTGCGGCGTCGGCGCGAGATGTCGGCCCAGCTGTTCATGCACCAGGGCGGTTTCGAACAATCCCATTTCAAGGCCGCCATATTGTTCGGCAATGGCGATGCCGGGCACGCCAAGTTCGCAAAGCTCCTGCCAGAATGCGCGCGGAAATCCGTCGGGATCGACCTCTACCTGCCGCAGCGTTTCAAGCGGGAAACGATCCTCGCACAGTTGGCGGACCATATCCTGGAGCAGTGTCTGTTCTTCGGATAGTCCCAATTCCATGATGTGCGCCGCCCTGTGCCATTGCTGCAATCAGGGTTGTGCGCGGCCCCGCCCTTCCATCTCAACTCTCTTCGCGCTCACATTTGGAGAGCGTTTCAGGGGTGCCATTTCATAGCAGGGCAATGCCAGGGCGAACGCGATCGAGCGGTGGCAGGCAGGGCGAGTTTTACCGTCGCCGTGGTGACGAGCTTTTCATCGACTGCGATCTCGATATCGATCTCGACCCAGATCATGGCGTCGACCTCGGCCGACAGATCGACCACCATTCCGTTTATGGTAGCGGTTCCGCCCGGGCATACCGGCCGCCGCATCGCAAAGCGCAGCCGCCCTATCCGGCCCATCGGGCCGCTCCAGTCTGTGACGAAACGGCTGATAAGGCCTGCCTGCGTATAGTTGTTCATGATGATGTCGGGCAGGCCGGCTTCCTTGGCCCAATCGGGGTCATGGTGCTGCGGTTGCCAGTCACGGGTCGCGGCCGCGCCCATGACGATCAGCTTGCGCGTCAGCGGCAGGGCAAGCTCCGGCAGGCGCAGACCGATATGCGGCTTCGGTAATTTGGTCATGCCTCAACCTTTCCATAACCCAGGAAATGGAGCGACTGGATGCCCGCCAGGCTGCCATCGGGTTTGCGGTACACCACATCGATTTCCCAGTTTCGCCCGACCCCGAGCTTCGTCTCCCGCTCCTCGTCGACCCTGCGCAATATCTGCTCGGCCCGCACGGAATCGCCGTGCCGCAACGGCTCGTGCAGCTCGAGTTCGACCTCGGTCACAAGTCCGTTCTTGATGCCCAGCGCATCCTTGACCATGAAATGCAGTTCCAGCGTGCGCATGCCGGGCCCAGCGCGATCAGGCAGCCAGTCATGCTCGATCGCCCAGCTCGGCAACATCATTGGCGGCGCAATAACGGATTCCGTCTCGTCGCGTGAAAGCGGATAATCCCAGTACAGCGGATTGCCGTCTTCCACCGCCACGCAAAAATTGGTCCACAGGCCCTGCTCGACGGTCACCACATGATCGACAACGATCACCGGCTTCCCGAGCCAGTCCTTCACCTGCTGCGGCAGATCATTCATTTCGATATCCTCGCTGCGCGCTTCGAGAACGCGCATTTCATACCAGCCATCTAGAACCGACTTCCGCCGGGTCGCAATCGTCCGAGGCACAACGCGACCGGACTGCGAGCGATATGCGAGCAGCGAAAGCCCTTCATATGCGACTAGTTCTGCACCCAGAACAGATGCGGAAAGGGAGGCATAATTGGGCTTGGCGCAGTCTTTGTGGATCGGCAGTGCCGAAGATCCTGAACGCGACAATATCGCCATTGGAGCCGCCGTATCCCGGTCAGCAGCAGCATGGCCGGATGCCGAGGCCGTCGTTTTTGCCTGCCAGCCCGAAATCGAAGAAGTTCGCTGGACGTTCCGCGATCTCGATGCCCAATCCAGCCGACTGGCGCACGCACTGATCACCGCCGGATACAGGCCGGGCGAGCGAATCGCGATCTGGGCCCCCAACCATCCCAACTGGATTCTGCTCGAATATGCGATTGCCAAGGCCGGGATGGTGATCGTCGCCATCAATCCGCTCTACCGGTCCGCCGAGTTGCAATATGCGCTCGCCGCCTCGGATGTCGCCGCGATATTCCATGCCGACACTGTCGGTGGTGAACCCTTGCGGGCGACCATCGATGCCGCCGCTTCCGGTACGCCGCTCCTGCGCGGCATCTATTCGCTCTCCGGCGACCTCGACGACCTGCTTGCGAACGCACCGGATTCGGGCGCATTGCCGCAAGTCGATCCGGCCGAGCTGTTCATGATCCAATATACATCCGGTACGACGGGAGTGCCCAAAGCGGCCTGGCTGCCGCACGGATCGATCGCGACAATCTCCGCACGGACCTACGAACGATGGGGTTTTGGCGCCGGCGACCGGGTTTGCCATGGCTTTCCGATGTTCCATGTCGGCGGCTCCGGCAATTCGACGCCCGGATCGCTGATCGTTGGCGCAACAACACTCCCCATCCATATCTTTCGCGCCGGCGAAGCGCTCGACATTCTCGAGCAGGAACGCTGCACCGGCTTTATCGGGGTCCCCTCCATGCTCACCGCCATCATGGAGGAAGGCACTCTGCAGTCGCGCGACCTTTCGGCTCTGAAACGCATCGTGGTTGGCGGCGCGTCCGTTCCCTCCCCCTTTCTGCGCCGGTGCGAAGACCTGTTCGGCGTCGAAATGCTCAATGGCTATGGCCAGACCGAAAGCTGCGGGGTCAGCGCCAGCGTTCGGCCCGGCGACGAAGCCGACAAGAAGATTTCGACGAGCGGCGTCGCCCTGCCCGGAGTCAGCCTGAAGGTGGTCGACAGCGCCGGGCGCGTTCAGCCCTGCGGCGTACCGGGAGAATTATGCGCGAACGGCCCGGGCAAGATGCTGCGCTACGGCGATGCCGAGGCAACCCGCCAGGCCTTCGATGCCGAGGGCTGGCTGAAGACCGGCGACATCGCAACGATGGACGCCGATGGTTATGTGGCGATCGTCGGGCGGCTCAAGGAAATGATCATCCGCGGCGGGGAAAATCTCTATCCGGCGGAGATCGAAGCCTATCTGATAGAGCATCCCGATATCGCCGAAGCGGCCGTTATCGGCCTTCCCGACGAGAAATATGGCGAAGAAATGTGCGCCGTGCTGCGGCCCGCGCATCCTGGCCATGCCGATACCGACGCGATCCGCGCATGGTGCCGGAACCGCGTCTCGCGCTGGAAAGTGCCCCGCTACATCGCCTTTGTCGATGCCCTGCCCGCAACCCCTTCGGGCAAAGTCAAGAAGCATGAGCTCATTCCCGACATGCAGGCCCATTTCGGCCTTTCCCCCGAACAGCAATCGATTGGAGACCCATGATGAATTACGCAGCCTATGAAGCGCTCAAGATCGAAAAAAGCGGATCGATCCTGACGATTACTATCGATCGCCCTGAAGTGAAGAACGCCGTCAACCCGCAGTTGCACGACGAATTCTCCCGCATCTTCTACGATATCGACCGGGATCCGGAAGTCTCGGTTGTGATCCTGACCGGGGCGGGCGATGCGTTCAGCGCCGGCGGCGACATCGACTGGCTGCTTTCGCTTCAGGGCGACGCCATCGCGACATCCGCCAGTATCGAGAATGACCGCCGGATACAGAACTCTCTGCTCGATCTCGAAAAGCCGATTATCGCCCGCGTCGTCGGTCCGGCAGTCGGGCTGGGCTGCTCGCTCGCGTTATTCTGCGACTTTGTTTATGCCACGCCCGACGCACGCTTTGCCGATCCGCATGTGTCGGTGGCCCTTGTGGCGGGCGACGGCGGCGCAGTCATCTGGCCCCAGCTTATCGGCTATGCCCGGGCCCGCAAATATCTGCTGACAGGAGATCCGATTTTCGGCGCGGAAGCGGCCGAGATCGGCCTGATCACGGCCGCCGTACCAGCCGAAGAGATTGACGAGGCGGTGGCGGCGATGGCGGACCGGCTGGCCAAGGGCGCAACCCAGGCCATCAAATGGACCAAGGCATCAATCAATGCCGGGCTGAAGGTAACCGCCAACGCGGTGATCGACCGGGCGGCGGGCTATGAGAATCTCACCATGCTGATGGAAGATCACAGGATCGCCGTAGACGCGTTCAAGAACCGCTCCAAACCCGTATTCGTGGGACGCTAGACAATGGAACTGGAAACCATGGCCGGGAAAACCGCCGTGATCACCGGTGCCGGCTCGGGACTGGGCAAGGCGCTGGCCAACCTTTGCGCATCACAGGGGTGCAACATTGTCCTCGCCGATATCGACATGGACCATGCGCGCGAGGCCGCCGACGGCAGCGTCGCCGACGGCGGGAAGGCGCTGGCCGTGCACA
>JBPOET010000087.1:0-6851 GCA_051251675.1 Parasphingopyxis sp.
CTGGTGCTCAGCTCGACCAATATCAACCGCGAGCGCATCTATGTGCAGCAGCCGCCGATATCGGCCTCCGGCTATTCGAGCCAGGCTTTCGCGCCGCATTTCCCGCACACGGTGCGCCGCACCGAAACCAAACAATGCACGGACTGCCACCTGTCCGAAGCGAACGACAATAATGCAATCATGGCCCAGCTGCTTCTGCAGGGAACCAATTTCGTCAATTTCGTCGGGCTCAATGCCTGGGTCGGCAACGAGCGGGGATTCCAGGCAGTCCGCGTAACCGAATGGGACGAACCCCAGGCCGTGTTCGGTTCCTATCTCCATCGCTACGCCTATCCCGATTACTGGCGCATCCATGTCGAGGATCATGACCGGGAGCTGCGCGAGTTCCGTCGCGGCAGGATATTCGATGGCGACCTTTCGGGCGAAACCCGCGCGCTGGAAGAAATCGAGCATATCACCCAAGGCACGAGCGGCGCGGCCCAGTGCCTCCAGCTGCGCGGCGAATATATGTTCGTCGCCGAAGGACGGGGCGGCTTCCAGGTTTACGATGTCGCCAGCATCGCCAACAAGGGCTTTTCCGAGCGCATCATAACCGCACCCTTCTCTCCCCTTGGGCACGACACACGCGTGGATTCCGAGAACGCCACCTGCATGGCGCTGCCGACCAACCAGAATATCGCGCCGACCCGCCAGGAGCGCATGGCCAGCATCATGATAACCGGCGCAGACGGCACGGAGCGCAGCCTGCTCGACATCAACCGGGAACAGCGTTTCCACCCGATCTACAATTACGCCGTGGTCACGGACAGCGTGGAGGGCATGTTCCTCGTCAATGTGAACACGATGGCCGATGGCGAGCTGCGCAACAATTTCCTCGAGCGCGCGGTGACGTGGAACGAAAACGGCGTGCTGAACGGCGCCCGTCATATCGTTCTTGGCGGCCATTATGCCTATATCGCGGCGGATGCCGGCATGGTCGTCGTCGATCTCGACAATCCGCTCGAACCGCGCCATGTGGCGACGATACCGCTCAACGACGCCCGGGCTTCGGCGCTGCAGTTCCGCTATCTCTGGGTTACGACAGCCGAGGGCGTGCAGGTAATCGATGTGACCGATTTCGAAAGCCCGCGCCTGATTCCGGAAGCCACCTTCCCGCTCGCCGACGCGCGGCGGCTCTATATCGCGCGGACTTACGCCTATGTTGCGGCCGGACGCGACGGACTCGTTATCCTGAACGTCGCCAATCCCGAAGCGCCGGTGGAACACGCCCGCTTCGCCCGGGAAGGCGAAACGCCGGACACCAATGACGTGATTGTCGGCACGACCAACGCCTCGCTCTTCGCTTATATCGCGGACGGGGTGAACGGGATGAAGGTGCTGCAGCTTACCAGTCCGTCGAGCCAGCCCAATTTCTATGGCTTCTCGCCGGCGCCCGTACCGGAAATGATCGCCTGGGTCCGCACATCCTCGCCCGCCCTCGCCCTTTCCAAAGGGCTGGACCGCGATCGCGGCGTCGACGAAACCGGCGGCCAGATGGCCATTTTCGGCCGGCAGGGATCCCGGCCCTTCACCCGCAGCGAAATGGAACGGCTGTTCCTGAACAGCCGCCGCGTTCCCTACCGGGTGAGCGACGAGGTCGATATGGACAATTGGGTGGCGGAGGCTTTCGCCCGGCGCTGACCGCTATTTGCGGTCGTTCGCATGTTCTTCGAGAAGATATCTGACCAGCGGCTGCATCGTCTCGTCATAGCGGGCGAGCTGGACATGATCGTCCGCATTGCAGAGATGCGAGATCAGGGCGGCCCCGTTCCAATAGTGGAGCGCATAAGCGGCCGGGTCGGCGACGATCATCGCGCGATTGTCCGGTTTCCCCGGGTCGATCGGCCTGAGGTCGAGCGCCACTTGCGGCGCGGTTGACGGTGTAACCGCGAGCGGCAGCCCGGCCCATCCTGTCAGGATCGGCCGGTGGATATGGCCGGCCACCATGCCGATAACATTCGATGCCGGCGCCAGAGCGTCCCGCAAATTCCCTACCCACTGCGCTTCGGGCTCGCTCGTCATCCAGGGAATACCGGTTTCGATCGGCGGGTGGTGCAGAACGATCAGCGTGGGTTTCTCGGGCTCCTCGGCAAGCCTTTCGGAAAGCCAGGCCGCGCGCGTGTCGCAAAAGGCCCCGCCATGCCGGCCGGGCTCCAGCGTATCGAGCACGATCATGCGGATCGGCCAGCGATCTTCATCGACCACATATTGAACAAAGCCGTCGGCCCGGGGAACTTCGGGAAAGAGTTTCGCAAAACCGTCGCGATCGTCATGATTGCCCATGCAGGGCCAGACGGGAAAGGGGCAACGGCCAAAGGCGGATTTCAGCCGCCGATAGCTGTCGGTATCCCCCTTGTCGGTGAGATCGCCGGTCGCGAGCAACAGATCGGGAAGCGGCTCCATCTCGCAGAGCCGTTCCAGCACCTGATCGAGCCGGCGACGGTTGAATTCCGCCGGGTCGTCCGGATCGAAACCCAGATGAATGTCGGTTATCTGTGCTATCAGCATGGAGCTGGGGTTTCCCTATCTGCCATGCGCCCTCCCTGTTCCGACTTTCTACTGCTCAGCGGTCTTCGCGGGGGTTGATCGCCAATCCTCCATAATCCCGAACGCTGCGCGGCCTTTGACCGCGATTATTCCGTGCGCGGACGAGATAAGGTGCCGCATCGTCTGCATGATAGCTGTGACACATAGCACAGGTAGAGACGATTTCGTCGCCGGCCGCCTCTGCCCCGGCATGGCAATCCCGGCAGGTTTCGATTCCCGGCAACAGCACATCGCTGGCCTCTTCCGATTCCGATGCGACATGGCAGGTCGAGCAATCCTCCGTTTCATGCGCCGCATGATCGAACCATCCGTCATGCATATAGCGCGAAATCTGGCGCACCGGGACGATGTCGAAAGCGAGCGAGGCGCGCGTCGGAGGCCGTTCCACCTCGTGGCAATCGAAGCAGGCGCCGTCGCGCGAGAATACCGCGCGGATAGCCGAATCCGCCTGGGCGTAGCGCGTGCGCGCGGCAAACTGGTACCGGCCGACGGTGCGTGCACGGCTGTCATCGCCGGGCCGGCGGCGCTCCATGCCGGAAAGGTCTATCGGGCGGCGAGGCGACGTGCCCCGGTAAAAGGCCCGGATATCGGCGATAACCATTTCCGGTTCGCCATGGCGCAAAGTCCGGACCGTTCCGCCGACACGATCGAAGGCGAGGCTGTGGCACATCTGGCAATTGGCCTCCATCGTAATCGGTTCGAAGCGCGTTCCGTCCGGTGTAGCGACATGGCAGTCCGCACAATCGAGCGCTTCGCCAAAGCCATATTCATCGCTCAACCGCTGCGCCATCCGCGCCACGCCGTTGGTCTCCGAAAGATGCAGCTCATGCGGAAATTTGAGGCCGGTATTTTCCTGCGGCCGATCGTCGATGCTGACCCGGCGATAGCGCGCCATGCCATTCTCGTCCGCCGGCCTCGTCATGATGCGGGGCCTGAACTCGGGATGGTCGGTGCCGAAATCATGCGCGTTGAGCAAAGTCGTCTGCGTGAGCCGCGTGTCGAGATCGGTATGGCAGTCGGCGCAGAACTGCTGCGGCGCCGCAGCCATCCGCCCCGCGCCCTCATGCTCGACATGGCAGGATGCGCAGCTGCGCTCGGGCCGGTTGAATGCGGTCGCGACCGCCCGCAGGAAGCTGCGGCCGAAGCCAAGTTCCGGTTCCGCCGTCGCCATCAGATCGGCCTCGGCATGATCGGGTATGTCGGTATGGCATTCCACACAGGCGCTATCGCGCACCGATACAAAGGCCTCGACATGGCAGGACTGGCAGTCATTGGCGAGATTGGCATGCCCGTCGGACATCGCGCCGCTCACCCAGAGCGTATCGGCGTGAAAGCCGTCGGCCCGCTGTTCGACGCCCTTGCTCGCAAAATAGGAGTAGATCGGAAAGGCCAGGCAGGACACGAGAATGAGCCCGACAAAGACCCAGGAGGTGATCCGCTTTCCCGGGACCACGCCGGCCAGCGAGAACATCCGGTGCGCCTTGAGCTTGTCCGCACCCTCCTCGCGATCGACGGTGATGGCGATCCGGCCCTCTTCGCCCTCTCCATCGCCGATCCCGATGCTCAAGCGGTGCGGCCCGATGCGCACCGTTCCGCCGCGCACCGCGCTGATGTCCGCCCGCGTCGTCGACCGGCCATTGACGGTAACCGGCAGATTTTCCTCGGTAACGATGGTGACCTGGCTTTTACCCGAAAGCTGGATTGTTGCATGATGCAGCGTCACACCGAGATCGCTCAGAACGATATCGCACTCGGCGCTGCGGCCGATTTTCAGCGTATCGGAGTCAACGGTCCTCGCCCGGACGATCTCCCGACCGCCGGACGTGCGCGAACGATATTTGACGACAAAGCTCATCGCACCCCTACCAGTAGAAAAATACGCTGACGATATGCGCAGACAGTGCCGCAAGCAGCGCGAAGGTCATCGGAACATGGATATACAGCCAGATCTGGAGCAGGGCCTTGATCCGCAAATGCCTGCGGATGCGCGAAAGCGCAGCCTGTTTGCGCGCCAAAAGCGCCTCGAGCCGGTCGTAAAGTTCGTCGAGCGAGCGATCTCCCCGTGAAGAGCGCGCCCGGAAATCGGCCAGAGCGCGTGCCGTTCCTCCGCCGCGATACTTGCCGCTCAGCCTTTGCCCGATCCCGCCGTCAAAGGGTGTTTCGTCGATCGCCTCCTGGATTACAGCCGCGCCGTCCGCATCGAGTGGCTGCGCGGCATCGAACAGCTGGCGATCGATATCGGTGACCGTTTCCAGCATCTGCGCTTCGGTCGTCTCATCGCGATTGCTGCTCAGCTGGCGCGGCAGGATCCCATAAACCGTTATCCCGAAAATGCCGGTGACGATGACGATCATCATCAGCACCCAGGCCAGGGTATGGACGTTCCATCCTAACTGGAAGCCGGTGTGCAACGTCCCGATCACGACAAGCGACAGACCGAGATAGACATGCGCCGACGTCCACCCTTTGAGCGACCAGCGGCCGGGCGTCATTGCGCGTTTGCGGACTCCGAGCATTGTCAGCCACAGGATGAGGCCGACACCCGCCGTTCCCAAAGTGTAGCCGAGCCAACTGCCGCCATTGTGCCGCGGCTCTACATCGATCAGCAGATAGGCGATGATAAGGGTGACTGAAATACCAAGCGCCATTTTCCCCCAATAGCTGCCCCGATATCGCCATACGCCTTCATGCTGCGCTCCTGTCGAGACAGTGCTCCGCTCGACCTCGTCGGTTTCGGCAAAATCCGTGCTCACATCTGCTCTCCGGGTCGCCATGCTCAGCCTTGCTCCGTTTCAAGCCGGGCAACCGACAGGAATTCTTCCGGCGCAACCCGAATGGCGGCGCCGGTCGGGCAGGCCCGCACACAGGCCGGGCCGCCTTTGATACCCGCACACATGTCGCATTTGATCGCCTGTTTGGGCGTGTCTTCCGCCACCCTCTCTTCGATCCAGTCATGATCCGGCTCGCCCGGCCCCGGCCCCGAACCGAAAAACAGCCAGCTCAGCAAGGATGGTTTGGGCGGCGGCACTTTTTCCATGCGGATCACGCCATAGGGGCAGTTTCTCTGGCAGTTGCCACACCCGATACAGGTATCGTCGATATAGACCTCGCCATTGTCGCCGCGGTGGATGGCGTTGGGCGGGCAATCGGCCATGCAATGCGGGTGCTCGCAATGCCGGCAGCTGGTGGGTACGTGGAGATGGGCATAGGTTCGCCCCGCCTCGCGATTGAGACGCGACAGTCCCTCATGGCTGTCGGCACAGGCCTTTTCGCAATTGTCGCACCCGACGCACAGATTCTCGTCGATCAGCAGAACATCTGTCGCTTCGCCAATGCCGTTCTCGACAAGGAAGGAGGATATCGAGCTGTACATGTCGACAACGCCGGAGAAACTGTCCTTCTTCGCCTCGACGAAATTGTTCACATTTTCGCGCGCTTCAACGTCTTTACGTGCGCGTGCGAGCAGTTCGGGATTCTTCTCGAGCAGCGCCCGGAACGCATGGCCATCGACCTTAATGACTTCCGATTTGATCGCCGCCCGCACCGTTGCCGTGCGCGGCGTATCGTCGAGCACCGCCATCTCGCCGACATAGGAGCCGGCCGGCAGGTAGGAGAGGAACACCGGCTTGCGCCCGACCATCTTCTCGACGACCATCGAACCGGACCGGATCACATAGAGATCGATACCGGTATCGCCCTCTTCGATAATCGCCTCTCCCGCCTTGATCGTCATGATCTCGGCACTATCGACGATCTCTGCGACATCCTCTTTCGTCAATCCGGAACCGAACATCTGCAACAATTGCCGTTCGGTCGCGATGCGCGTGATTGCAGCCTTTGCGGGCGGCACCTGGCTTTGCAGCTTGAGCGCGGCCATGCGCGGAATCTCGACACAAATCGACTCTTCCGCCGCGACGACCGTCGATCCTCGCCGCCGCCCCGAAACAAGGCCCACCTCGCCGACGATCGACCCGCATTCGATACCGACTGTTTTCGACGGATCGTTGGCGTCGACCTGCACCAGAACCGATCCGCTGGCGATCGCGAACAGGGAGGATCCGGGATCGGCCCGATCGAACAGAGTCTCGCCGCGACGATAGGCCCTGACTTCGCTGTCGAGCATGAATTCGCGCATCTGAAGCGGCGTCATCGGCTCCAGGATAGTGATGCTGCTGCGCAAGAATTCGAGCCACTCGTCGACGCTTTTGGCGCCCGGCAGATTCTTGAACTTGGCCTCCAGGATCGGCTCGTCGGCCGGCTTGAGC
>JBPOET010000088.1:0-6846 GCA_051251675.1 Parasphingopyxis sp.
GCCTCCCATCGGCACTACAATCAACATCAGTGTTGATCCAGAACACAGCTGCAAAGCAGTGAGACAGGATCGGTGCCAAAGGTGCTAGAAACCGCAACAGGCCACGAGACAGCGCAGATTTGATGGATGCCTCATGCGTGATACTGTCAATTATGATGATGAAATTGGCTGGATATTTGTGCTAAAGATCGCTGCGGGGTTGGGAGCCAACTCTGGGTGCGCTCGGCAAAGGCAATACGAGACCCTCAGCGGGTGGCGCTGCTCAACGATTCATTACCGGGCGGGATCTTGAAAATCGCGGAAATGCGCTTTGAAAACCTTCGGACCCAATCCGCTTCACACTTTGGCAGAGGACTCATACCGAATCGAATACTCGCCTGAAATATTGCTTGAAGCATTTTGTCGGCCGAATTCACCGCATTATGGTTGACAGAGATTCCACCCTAGGCTGTAGCGGGCCAATTCTCGGATTATAGAGGTTTTTGTGAAAATTTTCATAGTCTTCGGTACAAGGCCAGAAGCGATAAAAATGGCTCCTGTCGTCAAGGCATTCCGGGCCGATCCTGCCTTTCAGACCACCGTCTGCGTTACCGGGCAGCATCGCGAGATGCTCGATCAGGTATTGTCGCTGTTCAATATCGTACCCGACCTTGATCTGAACATCATGAAAGCTCAACAGACGCTCACCGACGTAACGGTTCGCACTATGACGGGGCTCAAAGAGGCATTCACTGCCGATCGCCCGGACGCCGTGATAGTGCATGGTGACACGACATCGGCCATGGCGGCATCTATGGCTGCATTTTACGAACAAATTCCGGTCGCTCATGTCGAAGCGGGATTGCGCACCGGCGATCTTTACGCCCCCTGGCCGGAAGAGATGAACCGGCGCGTGGTTGACCTGATGGGGCGCTGGCTTTTTGCGCCGACCAAGCAAGCTGCCGATGCACTATTGAACGAAGGCGCCGATCCGGACCACATCTTCGTGACCGGGAATACGGTGATCGATGCGCTGCTGTCTGTGGTTGACGATATCCACGCGGATGGAGCGCGCAAGGCAGAGCTCGACGCGCAGTTTGATTTTCTCGATCCCGAGAAGAAATTGATCGTCGTGACCGGGCATCGGCGGGAGAATTTCGACGGCGGGCTGGAACGGATGTGCGAAGCGCTTGTTCGCATTGCCCAGCGGGGCGATACCGAAATCGTCTATCCGGTGCATCTCAATGCCAATGTCCAGCGCGCTGCGAACGCCATCCTGTCGGACACCGAAGCCGTGCATCTGATCGAACCGCAGGACTATCTGCCGTTCGTCTATCTGATGGACCGCGCCTATATGGTTATTTCGGACTCGGGCGGCATCCAGGAAGAGGCCCCTTCCCTCGGCAAGCCGGTATTGGTCACACGCGACGTGACAGAGCGCCCCGAAGCTATTCAGGCGGGAACGTGTCGCCTCGTTGGGACTGATATTGAACGGATCGTGGGCGAAGCGGAAACGCTGCTCGATAACCCGGAGGAATATGCGCGGGTCAGCGCGATCAACAATCCATTCGGCGACGGCACGGCCGCCGCGCAAATAGTGAAAGCCATGAAGAATGTCGGATAATTTCAATTCGGTCTGCGTCGTAGGTCTCGGCTATATCGGCCTGCCTACGGCTGCGACGCTCGCATCATCGGGTATGAACGTGAAGGGCGTGGATGTCCGCCAGCATATCGTCGACGAGCTGAACGAAGGCCGGGCGCATTTCAGCGAACCGGATCTCGATATGCTCGTGCAAGACGCGGTCAGCAGCGGCCGGTTGAAAGCCTTTTCGGAACCGCAGGCCGCCGATGCCTTCATCATCACCGTGCCGACGCCTGTGCAGGACGACAAAAGCCCGGACATGTCCTTCGTTGAGAAGGCCAGCCGGGCGATCGCGCCGGTGCTCGAGACCGGTAATCTGGTGATCCTGGAATCGACCAGCCCATTGGGCGCAACGCAGATGATGGCCGATATTGTCCGCGAAGAGCGCCCCGACCTGGTGGACGGCAATACGCTCGACCTGTCGCTCGCCTATTGTCCGGAGCGCATCCTGCCCGGGCAGATGGTGCGCGAGCTGGTCGAGAACGACCGGATCGTCGGCGGGCTTACCGAAGGCGATGCCGAGCGCGCCTGTGCGCTCTATCAGACGTTCGTACGCGGTGAGGTCCACAAGACCAACGCAATGACCGCCGAGATGGTGAAGCTGATCGAAAACGCCTATCGCGACGTCAATATCGCCTTCGCCAACGAGATCGCCAATATCGGTGAAAAGCACGGGATCGACGCATGGCGCGCGATCGAGCTGGCCAACCATCATCCGCGCGTCAACATCCTCAATCCCGGTCCGGGCGTGGGCGGCCATTGCATCGCGGTCGATCCCTGGTTCCTGATCTCGCAGAATCGCGAGCATTCACCGCTCATGGCTGCGGCACGGGGCGTGAATGACGCAAGGCCGGAGATCATGGTTTCAAAGGTGGATAGAGCATCCGCCGAAACAGGCTCGAAGCGCGTGGCCTGTCTGGGTCTTTCCTACAAGCCTGATGTCGACGATCTTCGGGAAAGCCCGGCCGTCGAGATTGCGTCGGGCTTGACAGATAAAGGATATGAGGTTTCCGTTGTCGAACCCCATATAAACAAGCTGCCGGCCGACTTGTCGAATTGCGAGAATGTGGTTCTACGTTCTTTGGATGAAGCCGTGGAAAACGCGGATATCATATTGCTGCTGGTTGGACATTCCGCATTCGCAAGTGCGGGCGCCAACATGGAAAACAAGGTTGTGATCGATTCGGTCGGATTGTGGCGAGACGACAGCAATGCCGCCTGACCAGCATGATGTGAACGCGATTCGCGAAAAGCTTACATCGGGCGAAATCGACCCCCGCGCCTTTTTCAAGATGCTCAACCAGCACAGCCATAACGGGCTGATCGGCGTCCAGTATGTCGCCAACGCCGACAACTGGGTCGAACTGGCGATCGATTATGACGAGAAACTTGTCGGCGACCCGGCGACGGGCATCCTGGCATCGGGCCCGATCATCAGCCTGTGCGATATGGCGTCCGGCATGTGCATCATGCTGACGACCGGCAAGTTCTTCCAGACCGTCACGATCGACCTGCGCGTCGACTATCTGCGGCCCGCCAAGGTCGGTCAGCGTGTGACGGCCCATATGGAATGCTATCGCTACACCAGGAATGTGGCCTTTGTCCGCGGCTATGCGCATGATGGCGATGCGAACAGCCCGATAGCCAATGTCGCCGGCACCTTCATGTTCCTGGGAGCCCCGGAATGACAATCGCGCTCCCTCCCTATGCGCAGGCGCTGCGCATCGAAACGTCCCGCGACGATATCGGCCGGATCGTACTGACGATGCCCTTTGGCAGCCATGTCCAGGGCCGGCCGAACTTCCTCCATGGCGGCGCGATAGCAGGCCTGCTGGAAATCGCCGCCTTTGCCTCGCTCCGCGATGCGCTGGGCGAAGAGGGCGCAACGGCGCAGATGAAACCGATCACGGTAACGACCGACTATATGCGCGGCGGCCGTGCCAGGCTCACTTACGCCGCAGCCGTGATTTCCCGGCTGGGCCAGCGGATGGCCAATGTCGAAAGCTTCGCCTGGCAGGAAGAGGAAACGAAACCGATCGCGGCGGCGCGGATGAATTTCCTGCTCGTCAGGGATTGAAGACGCCAAAAAATCCGTTCGGGCTGAGCCCGTCGAAGCGCTGCTTTTTCTTGCAAGGAAGAGCAGCCCTTCGACAAGCTCAGGGCAATCGGCTTATTTGTAATTTCCGCTAACCCGCGATGCTGGTCCTTGTATCGGCATGGACGAGGCCGCCATCGACGGTCAGCGTTTCGCCGATCACATAATCGCCCGCGCGGCTGGCAAGATAAATCGCCGCAGCCGCCATGTCTTCGGCTTGGCCGATCCGCTTTGCCGGAATCGACTGGGCCACAGCATCGCCCGCATCGCGCGCGGCCTTGTTCATGTCGGAGGCAAAGGCACCCGGGGCGATCGCCGTAACGACGATATTGTCCCGGATTAGCCGGGCCGCCATCCGCTTGGTCAGCCACAATATCGCCGCCTTGGATGCGTGGTAGCTATAGGTTTCCCACGGGTTGAGCCGCATACCGTCTATCGATCCGATATTGATGACCTTGGCGGGTTGCTCGGTGCTCGCCGCGTTGTTGAGCAGCTGGTGCAGCGCCTGGGTGAGGAAGAATGGCGATTTGACGTTCAGGTCCATCGCCCGGTCCCAGCCGGATTCCGGAAATTCGTCGAAATCCGTACCCCAGGCCGCACCGGCATTGTTGACGAGGATATCGAGCTTCTCCTCATGCTCCGAAATCGCCGCAGCGAGCGCCTTGCACCCTTCAACCGTCGATATATCCATCGGGATCCCGACTACTTTGTCGCCAAAATGCTCGACAGCGGCGGCAATCTGGTCTTCCTTGCGCGCCGAGATATAGACTTTGCGGCATCCCGCCGAGAGCAGGCCCTCAACGATCATCTTGCCAATGCCGCGCGAGCCGCCGGTCACCAGTGCAGTGCGTCCCTCGAGGCTGAAAAGTTTTCCGATATCCATTGATCTAATTCCTTCCTGTTCGCGGCGTTACCCGCCGTTCTTGATAGTTTCCCGTGCGATGATCAGCTGCTGGATCTGGCTGGTGCCCTCATAGATCCGGAACAGCCGCACATCGCGGTAAAAGCGTTCGATGCCATAATCGGCGATATAGCCGGCGCCGCCGTGAATCTGGACGGCGCGGTCGGCGACGCGGCCGACCATCTCGCTGGCGAAATATTTGGCGGCTGCGGCTGCGAGTGTGATCCGCTCGCCCGCGTCCTTTTTCGCAGCGGCTTCGAGCACCAGCGCTTTCGCCGCCATGCTTTCGGCCTTGCTGTCGGCAATCATCGCCTGGATCAGCTGGAACTCGGCGAGAGCCTGGCCGAACTGCTTGCGCTCGACCGCATAGGCCACGCAATCGGCGATCAGCCGGTCGGCGATGCCGACGCATAGGGCGCTGATATGCAGCCGTCCGCGATCGAGCACCTGCATTGCAACCTTGAAGCCCTGGCCCTCCGCGCCCAGCCGATTGGCCGCGGGCACGGGCGTGTCGTCGAAAATGACATCGCAAACCTTGGCGCCTTGCTGGCCCATCTTCTTTTCAGGCTCGCCGACCGAAACACCCGGCAGATCGCGCGGCACGAGAAAGGCGGAAACCCCTCGCCCGCCCGCTTCTTCCCCGGTCCGGGCCATGACGGTGAACACCGAAGCCTTGTCGGCATTGGTGATGAAACGCTTTGTGCCGGAGAGCCGGTAGACGTCGCCGTCGCGCACAGCCTTGGTTTTCACCGCCCCCGAATCCGATCCGACATCGGGTTCGGTCAGCGCAAAGCTGGCGATGACTTCTCCGCTGGCCATTTTGGGCAGCCATTCGGCCTTCTGTTCGTCGGTCCCCGCAATCGCCACGCCCTGGCTGCCGATCCCGACATTGGTGCCGAAGGTTGAACGGAAGGCCGGCGTGGTACCGCCCAGTTCGAAGGCGACGCGCACCTCCTCGCCCATCGTCAGGCCGATGCCACCATATTCGGGCGCAATGGACAGCCCGAACAGGCCCATCGCCTTCATCTCTTCCACGACATCGGCAGGAATGGCGTCATTGGCCTCGACCTCGCCTTCGAGCGGCCGCAGCCGCTCGCGCACGAAACGGCGAATGGTTTCGAGAAGCTGGTTGAAGGTTTCAGGGTCTAGCGCCATATTCTACCTCGTTCCGTAAGGGCTGAGCCTGTCGAAGCCCGCTTATCAACCGGAGAGACGCCCTTCGACAAGCTCAGGGCTAACGGATTTTGAGCAACCTTTAATAGCCGTTCATCTCCGCCACGCGATTGGCGTGGTAATTCGCATCGCCCATGAACTCGGCAAGCGCGCGATCCCGCTTCATATAGAGGCCGATATCATATTCGTCCGTCATTCCGATGCCGCCATGCATCTGCACGCCTTCGCGCACGGCAAGGTTGGTGGCGCGCCCGGCCTTGGCCTTGGCAACCGATACCATCAGCTCAGCCCCGTCATTGCCCTCGTCGAGCAGTTGCTGTGCTTTGATAACGGCGGAACGGGCGACTTCCATTTCGCTGTAAAGATGGGCCGCGCGATGCTGAAGCGCCTGAAAGGAACCGATCACCTTGTCGAACTGCTTGCGCTGTTTGAGATAGTCGAGGGTCATGTCCATCGCTCCGGCGCCCACCCCGACCGTTTCGGCAGCGGAACCGACACGCCCGGCGCGCAGCATGCGGGTGAGCACATTCCAGCCCTGGTCGACCTCTCCGATCACCGCGTCCGCAGTCACTTCGACATTGTCGAATTCAACATGGGCAGCCATGGCGCTGTCCACCAGCCTGGCGCTTTCCGCCGACAGGCCGGCTGCATCCTTTTCCACGGCGAACACGGTCAGGCCGTCCGTTTCGCCGACGCTCCCGCCGGTCCGTGCCGCGACAATCAGCATGTCCGCCGAGGCCCCCTGGATCACGAACTGCTTTTTACCATTGAGCCTGAAGCCATTGCCGGAGCGCTCCGCTTTCATGGCAATATTTTCCGGGCGATGTTTGGCACTTTCGTCGATTGCAAGGCCCAGAACGGTATCGCCCGAAAGGATACCGGGCAGCCAGCGGTCGCGCATAGCCTTGCCCGCCGCGTTCAGCCCCTCGACGCCCGCAACCGAAGTGGTGAGGAACGGCGAAGGCGTCAGGTTCCGGCCGATCTCCTCAAGCACGATACCCGCCTCCACATTGCCGAGTCCGAGGCCGCCATCCTCTTCGCTCACCAGGATTCCGG
>JBPOET010000089.1:0-6837 GCA_051251675.1 Parasphingopyxis sp.
GCCTTGGCGCGTTCGAGCGCGGGAGCGAAATCCGCGGTCTTTTCAACCGTTTCTCCCCATGCGCCATAGGCCCCGGCCAGCGCCGCGAAATCCGGATTGGTGAGCGCCGTGCCCGAGAGCCGCTCGGGATAGCTGCGTTCCTGGTGCATCCGGATCGTGCCGTAACTGCCATTGTCGACAACGATCACGAGCATGTCGCAGCCATGCTGGACGGCGGTCGCCAGTTCCTGCCCGTTCATCAGAAAGTCGCCATCTCCGGCAACGGCGATCACCTGACGATCCGGATGACGCAGGGCGGCAGCCACCGCCGCCGGGACGCCATAACCCATCGCGCCTGCGGTCGGTGCCAATTGGCAGACCGGGCCGCCATAGCGCCAGTAGCGGTGCCACCAGCCGGAAAAATTGCCCGCGCCGTTGCAGATGATGCTGTCCGTGGGGAGGGTTTCGCGCACCGCTTTCACGCATTGCGCGAGATCCAGCGTCAGATCGTCATTGGGTTCGACCGTGTTCCAGGCCTCCCACTCGGCATGGGCATCCTTGCCGCAATCGAAATCGATAATGTCATGATCCCAGAGCGAGGCTTCTTCCGAAAATTCGCGCATATCCGCACAGATGGCGAGATCGGTGCGATAGACGCTGCCCAGCTCTTCCGGATCGGGATGGACATGAACGAGCGTCTGATCGGGATGATCGGGCGTGATCAGCGTGTAGCCGTCTGTCGTCGCTTCGCCGAGCCGCGCACCGACGACGAGCAACAGGTCTGCGCCCCGGACCCGCTCGAGCAGTTTGGGGTTCGGCCCATAGCCAAGATTGCCGGCCCAGACAGAACTCTCGTTCGCAATCGCGTCCTGCCGCCGGAAACCGCAGGCGACGGGCAGGCCGATATCCTCAGCGAATTCACGGAAATAATGGGACGCGCCCGCGCACCAATCCGCGCCCCCGACAATCGCGACCGGCGAGACGGCGTCTTTGAGCAACTCCATCATCACAGCCATGGCTTCGGGATCGGGATGCTGGGCCGGACGGATCACTTTCGGGCGGTCCACCGCCTCGACCGTGTCGCGCAACATGTCCTCGGGCAGCGCCAGCACGACCGGCCCCGGCCTTCCGGCCATCGCCACCGAATAGGCGCGCGCAATATATTCGGGGATGCGCTCCGCCTGGTCGATCTTTGCCGCCCATTTGCACAGCGGGCCGAACATTGCCGGGAAATCGATTTCCTGGAACGCCTCGCGATCCTTGTCGCTCCGCCCGACATCGCCGATGAAATAGATCATCGGTACAGAATCCTGCATCGCGACATGGACGCCGATCGAACCGTTGGTGGCGCCGGGGCCACGCGTGACGAACGCTATGCCCGGCCTGCCCGTCATCGCGCCGTCGGCGGCGGCCATGAAGGACACGCCACCTTCCTGGCGGCAGACGACGAGATCGATTTCTGAAGTGTCGTGCAGCGCGTCGAGCACGGCGAGGTAACTCTCGCCGGGCACACAGAAGATGCGATCGCAGCCTTGAGTGACGAGATTGTCGACGAGGGTCCGGCCGCCTGTTCGTATGGTCATGGTGTTAGCTTTCCTGTTTCTGTCGACCGTGTCGATGCGCCATATCAAACAACCTCGTCACCCTGAACTTGTTTCAGAATCCTCTTTTCCATCGGCACCACCTTCGCAGATGGAGGGGTGGATGCTGAAACAAGTTCAGCATGACGAAATTGGATTGGCACGTCGCGCTAAGCCTGATGCACCGCTTTGGTGACCATATAGGCCTCCAGCCCTTCCGGCCCATCCTCGCTCCCGAAGCCGGATTCCTTGATGCCGCCGAATGGTGCGTCGACCGCACTGATGCCGACGGTATTAATTCCGACCATACCGCTTTCGATGGCGTCGCCCAGCAGCATCGCCTGTCGGCCATTTTC
Organism: Parasphingopyxis sp.; assembly: GCA_051251675.1. Classification (GTDB taxonomy): domain Bacteria; phylum Pseudomonadota; class Alphaproteobacteria; order Sphingomonadales; family Sphingomonadaceae; genus Parasphingopyxis. The sequence continues at coordinate 1,916 of JBPOET010000089.1, forward strand.
CGTGAAGGCGAAGGCCGCGAGGCCATAGGGGAGGCGATTGGCCTGCTCGATGGCTTCGTCAAAGCTCTCAAAGGGCCGCATCATGGCGACCGGGCCGAACGGCTCGTTGGCCATGATCTGCGCGTCTAGCGGGACATCGGCGATAACGGTCGGCCGGAAGAAGAAACCGCTCTCGCCCAGCACGTCGCCGCCGGTCGTGATCCGCGCGCCCTTGTCGGCCGCATCGGCGATCAGGGCGCCGACGGCTTCAGGGCGGCGTTCATTGGCGAGCGGGCCCATCTGTGTTGCGTCTTCCAGGCCGTTGCCGACCGTCAGCTGTTCCGTACGCTTCGTGAACTCGTCGACGAAGTGGTCGTAAATGCCGTTCTGCACATAGAACCGTGTCGGGCTGACGCAGACCTGCCCGGCATTGCGGAACTTCTGCGGGACGATGATGTCGAGCGTGCGCTCCAGGTCGCAATCGTCGAACACGAGCACCGGCGCATGGCCGCCCAGCTCCATCGTCGTGCGCTTCACGCCGTCCGCGGCGAGCTTCATCAGATGCTTGCCGACCGGCACCGAGCCGGTGAAGCTGATCTTGCGGATGATCGGTGAGGCGATCAGGTGCGTGCTGACCTGGTCTGGAACGCCGAACACCATCTGCGCCACGTTTCCGGGTACGCCTGCGTCGAGTACGCAGCGCATCAACTCCATTGCGCACGCCGGGGTTTCCTCGGGCGGTTTGCAGATGATCGAACAGCCGGCGGCCAGCGCCGGGGCGAGCTTGCGAGCCATCAGAAAGAGCGGAAAGTTCCACGGGCTGAATGCCGCGACCGGGCCAACCGGCTGCTTGATGACGATCGCACGCTGGCCGCTGGGGCGGACAAGGACGCGGCCATGGGCGCGCTTGGCTTCCTCGGCAAAATAATCGAACAGAGCGGCGGCTCCCATCACTTCACCCATAGCCTCCTTGACCGGCTTGCCCTGTTCCATGGTCAGGAGCGGCGCAATGTCGTTCATGCGTTCGCGCAACAGCTCGGCGGCCTTACGCAGAATTGCCCCCCGCTCGTTGACGTCCCGCGCTTTCCATTCGCGAAAACCGAGCTCGGATGCAGCCAGAGCTTGGTCGAGGTCGTCGGCTGTCGCCAGAGGTAGCGCAGCCAGTGTTTCTCCAGTGGCCGGATTGACGACATCCTGCATCTGCCGGTCTCCGGCTTCGATCCATTCGCCATCGATATGGAAGCGCAGATTTTGCGGATATTCGGTGCTCATAATATGTTTCCCGGGAGGATTTTTCTCTGCCCCGGCTATTAAGTCACTTGACCCGCACGGGCAACGATAGTTGGCTACCCGGCATCGGCGGAAAATAGAAAAGAAGGCCGCATTCCAGAAGAGGATGAGACATGGAACTGGTAACAGACGGACTGCGCTTCCCGGAAGGTCCGGTGGCGATGGACGATGGCAGCATTGTGCTGGTCGAGATCGCGGCGGGACGGATTACGCGGGTTCAGCCCGACGGGACCAGGGAGACCATTGCGGAACCGGGCGGCGGACCCAATGGACTGGCGATCGGCCCCGACGGCAAACTCTACGTCTGCAACAATGGCGGCTTCAACTATGTCGAATCAGGCGGCATGCTTGCGCCCCACGGCATCGCAGACGACTATTCCGGCGGGCGGATAGAGCGGATCGATCTGGAAACGGGCGCAGTGGAAACCCTCTACAAGTCCGGGGATTTCGGCTGCACGTTGCGCGGCCCCAACGATATTGTGTTCGATGCCCATGGCGGTTTCTGGTTCACCGATCACGGTAAACAGAATTTCGAAACGCGCTGCCACGACATTGTCGGTATCTTTTATGCAAAGGCCGATGGCAGCCACCTCGAAGAAGTGATCTTCCCCTCCCACAACCCGAACGGCGTTGGCCTCTCCCCCGATGGCAACACGCTCTACGCTGCCGAAACATTCACCTGCCGGCTGACCGCGTTCAATATCGTCGCACCCGGAAAGGTCGACGATGCTGCGGGACCCGGCGGCCCCGGTATCCCGCTCTATCGGCCGGCCGGCTACAAGTTTTTCGACAGCCTGGGAATGGAGGAGTGCGGTAACATCTGCGTTGCGACGATTGGCGAATGTGGAATTTCCGTCGTCTCTCCTCAGGGTGAGCTGGTCGAATTTGTGGAGACCGACGATATCTTTACGACCAATATCTGTTGGGGCGGGGCGGATATGCGTACCGCCTATATCTGCCTGTCGGGTACGGGCCGGTTGGTGAAAACCGAGTGGGCCCGGCCGGGCCTCAGACTGGAGCATAACGCTTGAGCTATTCAACGATTATCTGGGACTTTGGCGGTGTCATCACATCCTCGCCCTTCGATGCGTTCAACCGGATGGAGGAAGCGCGCGGCATGCCGGTCAACAGCGTTCGCCGGATCAATGCGACCAATCCGGACAGCAATGCCTGGGCGCTGTTCGAACGCGCCGAAATCGATGCCGCCCAGTTCGACGAGCTGTTCGCCGAGGAAGCCGGCGCCATGGGTGTGGAATTGCGGGGAAGCGATGTGCTTGCCTGTCTTTCCGGCGATATCCGGCCCAAAATGGTCGCGGCCCTCGATGTGCTCAAATCCAAGGGGCACAAGCTTGGCTGCATCACCAACAATGTTCCTGCGGGGAAGGGCGCTGGCATGGCCGGATCCGAACAGAAGGCGATGGCCATAGCCGACATCATGACCCGTTTCGATCATGTCATCGAAAGCTCCAAGGCGGGCGTTCGCAAGCCCGATCCGCGGATTTATCGGATGATGTGCGAAACACTGGATGTTGAACCGGCCGAATGCGTTTATCTCGACGATCTGGGAATCAACTGCAAGCCGGCGGCGGCGCTGGGCATGGCGGCGATCAAGGTGACCGGGGAAGAACAGGCGCTCGATGATCTGGGAACGGTTCTGGAATTGCAGGACGGATGGCTTTGAGACGGTTGCTGGCGATCGTCGGCGCGCTGCTGGCCGGCTGGTTCCTTTTCTGCGGCCCGGCCCAGGCGGACAATGGCCGGTTGCTGATTGTCGGCGGCGGGCTCAGCCTAGAAAATGACGCAATCTACCGCGCGTTCATCGACCACCGCCCGGCTGACGCGCCGCGCATCGCCATAATCCCGGCGGCGACAACCGCACCGGCAAGCCAGGCCGCCATCTTTGCCGGGGAATTGATGTTCCATGGCGTGGAGCCCGAAAACATTGCGATTGTGCGCCTTGCCCTGTCCGACGATCCTGACACGCCCGACGTTGACGAAAGCGATTGGGCGGCGGGTGCGGCAAACGCCGAGGAGATCGCGAAAATCGAAAATGCCGGAGCGATCTGGTTCGCGGGGGGCGACCCATCGCGTCTGACGGCACTGCTCACAGAAGAACGCGGCGCCGACAGCCCGATGCTGGCCGCCATCCGGGCGCGCCTGGCAGCGGGGGCGATAGTCGGAGGCATTGATGAGGGCGCCGCCGCGATGAGCAATCCGATGATCGCGGGCGGCGATGCGTTCGAAGCATTGTTCAGGGCAGTAAGGGCGGACCCGCAGGAGGCGGAGGATGCGATCCAGCCCCTTGTGATGCCGCAGGGCCTGCGCCTCTTTTCGCCGTTCATCATCGATACCCGCTTCAGTCAGGAGGGGCGTCTCGGCCGGCTCGCGCTCGCACTTTTGGAGCAGCCCCGGCCCGCGCGCATCGGTCTCGGCATCGATGCCGATACCGCGCTGCTTGTCGATCTCGAACGGGCGAGCGCGCAGGTGCTGGGAACGGGAGCGGTGACGCTACTCGACGGTCGGCGCGCATCGCGCACGTTCAGCATCTCCGGGTTTCTGATCGACGGACTGCGATTGTCGCGATTGCATGAGGGGGATCGGCTGTCGCTCACCGATCTGGAGGTCAGTCCGGACGCCCGGCGCGTTTCGGTCGAGGACCGCCAGAGGGTATATGGCGGTATCTGGCCGAGCGCACGCTCACTGGACGCACTGGAAAGCGAGCAACGGGCTCTTCAGACAAGCGAACGCTATCTGCGGGGCAATGCCGTGATCGGAGTCGTTGTCCGGCCGGACGATGGCAAGCGCAATGTCGAGTTCATCTTGGTCGGCAGGCCTGAAAGCCGGTACTGGAGGAGCCTTGGCGATACGGGATGGGCCGGCACCCTCACCGGCATCTTGCTGACGGTCGACGGGCATTTTTCGCCGAGTTTCTCTCCCCGGCCGTAACCGCTCCTAATGCGCCATGAAGACCGGTACCGGCGAACGTTGGATGAAGTGCCGGGAGACGCCGCCGAACAGCGTCTGACGGACGCGGCTGTGTCCATAGGCTCCCATCACCATATAATCGGCTTCGCGGTCGATAAGCAGGCTGTGCATCGCGTCGGCGATTTTCTCGTTTCGCTCACGCTGGATCAGATCGGCCTTGATACCGTGGCGCGAAAGATAGACGGCAGCGGTCGAAGCCGGGAAATCAGCCGGGTCCTCGCCAATCGTGACCACTTCGACCGAGCTTGCGGCCTGCAATATGGGGACGGCCGCGCGCATGGCGTTGCCGGCCTGTTCCGACCCGTTCCAGGCAATCACTGCCTTGCCTGCGCAGTCGAGCGCCTTGCTGGACTGGGGAACGGCCAGAACCGGGCACTGGGCCGTCATGACCATATAGGTGACGCTGGAGGCGAGATCGGCATCGTGATCGCCGGCCGGTTCACTGAGTACGGCAACATCGGCCAGGCGCGACTGGCTGACCAGTACATCGTCGGGGGCGCCGTCTTCAGACAGGAAATCCCATGACACATCCTCGTTCGCCATGGTTTCCCGCAGCATCTCGCGTTTGCGCTCGGCTTCTTCGAGGGCGGCTTCGCGCTGTTCCGCGACATAGTAGGAGCCGCCAAAGGGATCGAGCGCGACATAATCGCTGACCGGGATCCCGTGGA
>JBPOET010000009.1:0-16285 GCA_051251675.1 Parasphingopyxis sp.
AGGCGGTGGATTTACTCGCCGTCTTTGGCATCTCCGTCGTCGCTCTTCTGTTTGAGCGCTTCGCCAAGGATGTCGCCAAGGCTCGCCCCGGAATCGGTAGAGCCATATTGTTTGACGGCCTGTTTCTCTTCGGCAACCTGAAGGGCTTTGACCGAGAAGTTCGGCTTTTTGGAACGGTCGAAACCGACAACCATTGCGTCGAACTTCTGGCCGACCTGGAAGCGGTCCGGTCGCTGCTCGTCGCGATCGCGGCCGAGATCGGCTCGCTTGACGAAGCCGGTGGGGCCATCGTCGCCCACCTGCACGTCGAGCCCGCCATCGCGAACGTCGAGGACGGTGACCGTAGAGACCTTGCCCTTGCGCAGATCGCCCGTGTCGGTGGAGGCACCGCCGCGTTCGAGCTGCTTCATGCCGAGGCTGATGCGCTCTTTCTCGGGATCGACATCGAGCACGATCGCTTTGACCGTTTCGCCCTTGTGATGAAGGTCGAGCGCATCTTCGCCCGAAACGCCCCAGCTGATGTCGGACATGTGTACCATGCCGTCGACATCGCCATCGAGCCCGATGAACAGGCCGAATTCGGTGGCGTTCTTGACTTCGCCTTCGACTTCGGCGCCGACGGGGAAACGTTCTGCAAAGCTGTCCCAAGGATTGTCCTGGGCCTGTTTGAGGCCAAGGCTGATCCGGCGTTTCTCCTCATCGACTTCCAGAACAACGACTTCCACCTGCTCGCTCGTCGAAACGATCTTGCCGGGATGAACATTCTTCTTGGTCCAGCTCATTTCGGAAACATGGACCAGGCCTTCGATGCCGGATTCCAGCTCGACGAACGCGCCATATTCGGTGATGTTCGTGACCCGGCCGGTGAAGCGGGCGTCGATCGGATATTTGGCCGAAGCGCCTTCCCACGGATCGGTTTCCAGCTGTTTCATGCCGAGGCTGATACGCTGGGTCTCGCGGTTGATGCGAACGATCTGAACGGTAACCTTGTCGCCGATATTGACCATTTCGGACGGGTGATTGATCCGCTTGTAGCTCATGTCGGTGACATGCAGCAGGCCATCGATACCGCCGAGATCGACGAATGCGCCATAATCGGTGATGTTCTTGACGACGCCTTCGATGATCTGGTTCTCCGTCAGCGACTGGATCAGGTCCGAACGCTGCTCGGCCCGTGTCTCTTCGAGAACGGCGCGGCGCGAAACGACGATGTTGCCGCGGCGGCGGTCCATTTTCAGGATCTGGAACGGCTGCGGAATATCCATCAGCGGCGTTACATCGCGCACGGGGCGGATATCGACCTGGCTGCCGGGCAGGAAGGCCACAGCGCCGCCAAGATCGACGGTGAAACCGCCTTTGACCCGGCCAAAGATTGTGCCTTCGACGCGCGCTTCGGTGTCATATTCGGCTTCGAGGCGGTCCCAGGCGGCTTCGCGGCGGGCGCGGTCGCGGCTGAGCATGGCTTCGCCATTGTTGTTTTCAACGCGGTCGACAAAGACTTCGACCTCGTCGCCAACCGAAAGATCGGCTTTCTGGCCTGGCATCGCGAATTCGCGTAGCGGAACGCGGCCTTCGGATTTCAGGCCGACATCGATGACGGCGAGATCATTCTCGATACCGGTTACGGTGCCTTTGACGACGCGGCCTTCAAAGCCTTCGGAGTCGCCCAGCGTTTCGTTGAGCAGTTTTTCAAAATCGTCCCGCGTGGGGTTTGGCGCAGTTGCCATGGATAATATGTCCTTACAATTTCGTTTCAGGCCATCCGGTTGTCTCCGGAGGTCTTGGAACAATGTTGCGATTTCGGCCCCATGCCGAATCCGCATCCATGCGCGCATTTCCGCCGTAGAAGCCGGTGCTCTGGACAAAGCACAAAAACGCACCAAGACCGCGGCGCGAGCGCCACTGCCTGACACGTTGCTGGGTGGATGCGGTTGTTACCGCTTACCCGTCCGAGCTTCTACGAGCGCAATCGCCCGCTGGACGGCGGCCGATATAGTAAGGTTCGTGGTGTCGAGCAAGTCCGCATCGTCCGCACGTTTGAGCGGTGCGTTGGCCCGTTCACTGTCGCGCCGGTCACGATCCTCGATATCGGCGAGAATGGCCGCCAGATCGGCGTCGGCGCCGGATAGCAATTCGTCTTTGTAGCGCCGTTCCACTCGCGCTCCTGCGCTCGCCGTCACGAACAGCTTGGCATCGGCGTCCGGTGCGATAACGGTGCCGATGTCGCGGCCATCCAGAACGGCCCCGCCGGGTTGGTTCGCAAAGGCCCGCTGCCGATCGACCAGCGCTTCGCGTACCGCCGGATGTGCGGACACAAAGGATGCGTATTTGCCCGCCGCTTCGCTACGCAATTCTGGATCGTCGAGCAGCGTTTCAGGAAAGTCGCAGGCCGCCAATGCATGTTCTGGGTTACGCGGATCGCCGTCTGCGCGGACGACACTGACCCCCACCGCCCGATAGAGCAGGCCGGTATCCAGCCAGGGCAGCCCGAAATGCTCGGCCAGGGCTCGCGCAACGGTGCCCTTGCCCGACGCTGCGGGGCCGTCGACGGCGATAATCATGCCGGACCCTCCTTCTTCCGGAGCGCCTTGACGATGCCATAAATGGCGATCGCCATCCAGACGATCTCCAGAAGCAGCGAGGCAAGATTGAAATGCACCAGCAGCGACAGGGTCAGTAATATCGCTCCGGCCAGATTGACCAGATTATAGGGCAGCAGGCGCACCGGTTCGGCGATATTGGCATAGGCATAGGCAGCTACGATCAGAATGCCGCCGGCAATTCCCACGATATTGGCGATGAAGGGATCCATAGCAGTCAGCCCCCAGCCGCTACCCGGCGGCAATGGCGCCGAGATCGGCCAGCATGGGCGGGAAGCTCGGAAAGCTGGTAGCCATCGGGCGGATATCGTCGATGGTTACGCCATGTGCGGAAACCAACCCTGCGACGGCGAAACTCATGGCGATGCGGTGATCGAGGGCCGTGGCGATCTGCGGAGTTGCATATTCGCCTTTCAGCCTCTCGCCGCCCGAACCGATTATGGTCAGGCCGTCGGGATGTTCCTTCAGACGGACGCCGAGCTGGGCCAGGCCTTCGGCCATCAGGGCCAGGCGGTCCGATTCCTTGTGACGCAGTTCGCCAAGGCCGGTTGTCACCGTTTCGCCATTTGCCAGCGCGGCCGCCACGAACAGGATCGGAAATTCGTCTATCATGCGCGGTGCGATTTCCGGAGGGATTTCGATGCCGGTCAGCTGGCTGTGGCGGACCCGGATATCGGCGACCGGCTCGCCGCCGACATCGCGTTCATTCTCATATGTCAGGTCGGCACCCATCTGCTTGAGAACTTCGAACAATCCGGTGCGGGTCGGATTGATGCCGACATGCTGGATCACGACTTCCGAACCTGGAACGAGGAGGGCCGCCACGATCGGGAAGGCGGCGGAGGAGGGGTCGCCGGGAATGCTCATATTGTGCGGTTTCAGGTCAGCCTCGCCGGTTACGCTGATGATGCGCTCGCCATCGACTTCTTCGATCCCGACTTCGGCGCCGAAACCGGCCAGCATCCGTTCGCTGTGATCGCGGGTGGGCTCGGGCTCAATGACCCGCGTGACGCCCGGTGCGTTGAGGGCGGCGAGCATGATTGCCGACTTCACCTGCGCCGAGGCGACCGGAAGCCGGTATTCTATGGGCACGGCCGGCACCCGCCCATGCACCATCAAGGGAAGCCGTTCGCCCGGCGTTACGGAAAAGCTTGCACCCATTCGGGAAAGAGGTTCGATAATCCGCCCCATAGGCCGTTTGGAGAGCGAAGCGTCTCCAATAAAGGTGGCGGTGACGGCGTTGCTTGCGGCAAGCCCCATCAGCAGCCGCGCACTGGTCCCCGAATTTCCCATATCGAGCGCCGTTTCAGGTTGTAACAGCCCGCCTACGCCTACTCCGTTTACGACCCAGTTCCCGTTCGAATCCTGTCCGATCTGCGAACCCATCGCCCAAAGCGCGGCAACCGTTGCGATAATGTCTTCGCTTTCGAGCAATCCCTCGATGCGGCTTTCGCCAACCGCCATCGCGGAGAGAATCAGTGCGCGGTGGCTGATCGACTTGTCGCCGGGTACGCGGGCATGGCCACGGACTGGCCCTGCAGATGTGAAGGTGCGTGGGATCGGCGCTTCTGACATGTTGGTCCTTATTCGGAAAAGAAACGGGGCGCGGCGGGCCTGGAAGCTTGCATGTAGTGGCAAATGCCGTTCGTTCCAGCCCGGCCCGAAACGCATTTACCGGACTTGGCTTTTGACAGTGGCAACCCCATGTGGCAAGCGCCCGCCCGACTGCGGGCTCTGCCTGCAAACAATTTTCCGTAGCGATGAAAGATACAAGTCAATGGTGAAGCCAGAATGGGGCACGAAGCGAACCTGCCCGAAATGCGGAACCCGTTTCTATGACCTCGGTGAAGAGGATCCTGTAACCTGCATCAATGGCGAATGCGGTGCGATCTGGGAACCGGAACCTGTGCTCAAGTCGAAACAGCCGGTCATGTTTGAAGACGGCAAGAAAGATGCAAAATCCAAGTCGGACGATGCCGATCTTTCCGGCGACGACGATGACGAAGAGGATCTCGCCGCCGGTGTCGACGAAGATGCCGAGATCAATCCGGACGACGAGGTCGATCTGGGCGGCGACGACGATCTGCAGGTCGACACGAGCGGCGCCAAGGACGGCAAGGAAGAAGACACTTAACTGACAGGCTATCTTGCCTAATGCGGGCGGCGGCGTTACATGCGCCGCTCCCGCACCTGATGGGGCCGTAGCTCAGCTGGGAGAGCGCTACACTGGCAGTGTAGAGGTCAGGGGTTCGATCCCCCTCGGCTCCACCATTTTCCCATGAAATCGCCGATGAATACGCGTTCGTCAGATTTTTGGCGGCGGTTGGTCGAACTTCGGTACGCGGGCCGTACGCGCGCGTTTAGCTGCTTCCCAACAGGGGAGACAGCCATGCCGTTCCGTTCACCTAGTTTCGCACATATTCGGATGGCATTGGCCGTCCTGTTCGCCGTTCCGCTATTCGGCGTCGCAACGCCGGCGCCGGCCCAGGGTAATATCGGTGTTCAGACAGCTACAGCCCTGCCGGAACGCGGCGAGTTCTTCCTGGGCCTCTTCAATGAAGGCGAGCGGGACGGTTTCATGCGTCTCGGCTGGATCAAGACTGAACACGGCATGCTGCTCTACGACCGGTCGATGATGCCGAGCGCACAGGTCTATGAAACACTGGTTTTCGGCCTGACGCCCGATCTGCAGTTCGAGAGCGTTCATCTCCAGTTCCATCGGGGACTGGCCTATATGAATCTCGATCTCGACGCGGAAAATGGCCGCCTTGCGGGGCAGCGCGTGATCCAGCGGCTCGAGGGCGCTGAAGAACAGGCTGTCGATATCGCCATGCCTGAGGGCATTTTGCCGCGCCCCGTTGCATTTATCATGCCGCTGGTCATGTCCGAGGATGCAGGCGCTCAGGCTGCATTTCGTTGGTACGGCCCACTCGGAAACGCTTTTGCCGATGTTACGATCACGGCGTATCCCGGCGGTATGATCGAAACGCCCGCCGGGAACTTCGACACGACCCGCTACGAGATCCGCGGCGGATCGCCCGACAATGATGTCTATGTAACGCGCGGCGACGATCGCCGCGTGGTGCGTATCGACGTTGTCGGGCAGGACATGCAGTTCCTGGCGATGCCGGAAACAGAAGCGGAAGAGTGACGGGCCGTCAGGCCGCCAGAAAACCCTCCAGCCGCTCGCGGATGATCGCTTCGGCTTCCGCCATGATACGGTCGATCAGTTCCTGGCAGGTCGGGATATCGTTGATCAGACCCGCGACCATGCCGCAGCTCCAGGCGCCGATATCCATATCGCCTTCCTTCATGATCTTGGGATAGACGCCGGCCACCTGCTCGATGATATCCGTGAACTGCAGGTCTGCGCCCTTTTCCTTTTCGATTTCGAGCACGCGTTCGACCGCGGGATTGTTGAGCACGCGTTCGGTGTTGCGAAGCGGGCGCATGACAAGCCGCGTGTCCAGTTCGCTGGCGGCGACAATCGCATCTTTCACATTCTGGTGAACCGGCGCTTCCTTGGTGGCAATGAAGCGGGTGCCCATGTTCATGCCTTCGGCACCCATGGCAAGCGAAGCGACAAGGCTCCGGCCATCGGCCTGGCCACCGGACGAGACAAAGGGAATATCAAGCTCATCGGCGGCGCGGGGCAGCAGAATCATGTTGGGGATATCGTCTTCGCCGGGATGGCCGCCGCATTCGAACCCGTCGACCGAAACGGCATCGCAGCCGATGCTCTGGGCTTTCAGGGCATGCCGAACCGAGGTGCATTTGTGGATTACCTTGATCCCGGCTTCATGCAGTGCAGGAAGCACCTGAACCGGGTTGTTGCCCGCAGTTTCAACCGCTTTCACGCCGCCTTCGATAATCGCTCTGACCATGCCCGGATAATCGGGAGAATTGACGACAGGAAGAAAGGTCAGGTTCACGCCGAAAGGCTTGTCTGTCATCTCCCTGCATTTGGCGATTTCCTCGGCAAGGGCCTGTGCGGAAGGCTGGGTCAGCGCCGTGATGATGCCGAGCCCGCCCGCATTCGAAACTGCTGCGGCCAGTTCGGCGAAGCCGACATAATGCATGCCGCCCTGGATGATCGGATGTTCGATGCCGAACAGTTCGGTGATGCGGGTCTTCATAGAAATAAGCCTCCTCAGGCGGAATTGTCTTTGTTCTTATTGTTGGGCCGGGCTCTAGCGGCCCTTCCATTCAGGTTTGCGTTTCTGGGCAAAGGCCGCCGCGCCTTCACGGGCATCTTCGGAGGTGAAGATGCCGCCGATGATCTTCTGCTGCTCCGCCCACATTTCATCATGCGACCAGTCTTCGGTCTTGGCTATGACTTCCTTGCTCGCTTTTACCGCCAAGGGGCCGTTCGCAGCGATCGTTGCCGCGAGTTCCCTGGCGCCATCGAGCGCAGAACCATCGACCACGCGATTGACGAACCCCATTTCGGCCGCGCGCTCGGCTCCGATAAAATCGCCGGTCAACGCGAGTTCCATGGCATAGCGTTGCGGGATCAGGCGGGGCAGGCGGAGCAGCGCGCCGGCGCCTGCTGCAAGGCCGCGTTTCACTTCGGGAATGCCGAATTTGGCGTCTTTGTTGGCGACGACGAGATCGCAGGCGATGGCGACCTCCATACCGCCGGCGAGCGCATAGCCGTCTACGGCGGCGATCAGCGGCTTGGCGGGCGGGGCTTCGACAAAGCCGGCAAAACCCTTGCCGCTGACAACGGGAAGCTCTCCCTGGAGGAAGGCTTTCAGATCCATGCCGGAACAGAAGGTGCCGCCGGCGCCGGTGATGATGCCGATTGTCAGCCCGTCGTCACTTTCCAGCGTTTCGATCGCCGCAGCAACGCCTTCGGCAACCTCCCGGTTAACCGCATTCTTGGCTTCGGGGCGGTTGATGGTGATGGTGAGGACGCCGTTTTCGGCGCTTGTGAGGACGGCTTCGGACATGATCGGCTGCTCCTGTGATTCTGTTCTCGACACTGTTGCGCCGGTTTACGTGAACGTCAACCTTGGTTTGTCTGCAGTCATGCGGAATAAGGGTGACATGACCAAAACCAAGTTCAGACCCCGTCGTTCCTGCCTCTACATGCCCGGCGCCAATGCCCGGGCGCTCGAAAAGGCGAGGACGCTACCCGCCGATGTGGTGATTTTCGACCTGGAGGACGCGGTTGCGCCTTCTGTGAAAGACGAGGCTCGAGCGCAGGTTACAGACGCTGTAAAGGCGGGCGGTTACGGCCCGCGGGAGGTAATCATCCGGATCAACGGGCTCGATAGCGACTGGGCCTCTGACGATCTGGAGATGGTCGGGGCGGTCAAGCCTGACGGCGTCCTGGTTCCGAAAGTTTCGCGGGCAACGGATATCGACGAAGCCGCCGGTATTGGTGTGCCTGTCTGGGCGATGATCGAAACCCCTCTGGCCATTCTCAACATCGCCGATATCGCTGCTGCGCCCGATCTCTCCGCAATGGTGATGGGGACGAATGATCTTGCGAAAGACATGCAGGCCAAGCTGCGGCCCGGGCGGGAAGCCTTCGTGACGGCCTTGTCGATGACGGTCATGGCGGCGCGGGTGCATGGCAAGATTGTCATCGATGGCGTCTTCAATCCGATCAGCGACGATGCCGGGCTAGCTGCGGAATGCGAGCAGGGGCGGGAATTCGGATTTGACGGCAAGACCGTTATCCACCCCAGCCAGCTTGATGCCGCCAACCGGATTTTCGCACCCTCGCGGAGCGCGCTTGCGGATGCGCGCGCAACGATCGCAGCCTTCGCCGATCCGGCAAATGCCAACAAGGGCGTGCTCGAAATCGATGGCGTCATGGTCGAGCGGCTGCATCTTGCGGAGGCCGAACGGCTTGTCGCGCTGGCCGACGCGATTGCCGAACGGGAGGATGGAGCCGACTGACTTTCCGCAAATCCGGGCGTAGCCCCTGTCCCGATCGGAGACAGTCATGGGCGATCCCCATCTTAACCTTCTTTGCGGGTAAACGGGATAGTAAACAAAATGTTAACGAGCGGGCATGGCCACTGTTCCGCCCGACTCGCGCTATGCGCCGTTGACCGCCGATCTCATTAGCCGGGCGTGCGAAACCGAGACGGCCGTCACGCTGCGCAGGCCGCCATTTCCGCGCCGGTCGGAGTTCGCCGAAAACGCAAAGCTCTTCACGATGACCTGGGCGGGCGGGTTTGTTTTCTTTCTGACTTTTCTCGGCTGATGCAGCGGCGTTGCGCCGGCACCGTTCTGACAAATAAGTCCCAAATCCTAATCGCAGGCTTTGTGCAGCAGCCATGCTGTCCAGGCTGAGACCAGGCACATGGTTGCGACGAGGAACAGTTGTTCGGTCGTCGAAACGCCCATCAGGCTAAGCCCGAGCGCGACCAGCGCGCCGAGCACCATGCATCCCGAATTGACGACATTGTTGGCGGCCACGGTTCGCGCGGTCTCGCTGATATCGACGGTGGTCGTCAGAAATGCGTAGAGCGGGACGACAAACATGCCGCCTGTCATGGCTACCCCCAGCAATACCGCCAGCAGCAACCAGCTTCCCGGGTGCATGATAAAGCCGACAAGATCGTAGAGTTCGCCGTTGTCCAGGCCATCCCACCGGATCGAGATAAAGTAGAGAATGAGGACGAAAACGCCCATCAGGATGACGCTGAACGGCGCGATGCGCGCCGAGACTTTGCCCTTCAGGAGCCGATTGGCCAGTATCGAGCCGATCGCTACCCCGATCGAGAAAATCCCGAGAAACAGGCTTGCGACCTTCGGGTCGGCGGTGAGCACGTTCTTCACCAATGGCGGGAACTGGATGATCAGTACCGATCCGATCGTCCAGAAAAAGCTGATCGCCACGATGGCCAGGAAGAGCCGGCGGATATGCATGGTGCCGTTGACCAGCCGGTATGAGGAACGGAAGATATTGAAATCGATCGGTTCGGGCTCTTTCTGCGCCGGTGCATCCGGCACGAATTGCGCACTGATCCGGCCGAGTAGCGCCACCGTCAGCACCCAGATGGCGGCCCAGAAGGCGCCGAGCCAGTCGACGATCACCCCGCCGAGGATTGTTCCCGCGAGAATGGCCACATAGGTGCCGGCTTCGACAAGCCCCGTTCCCGCCAGAACTTCCTCTTTCTTGAGATGTTGAGGCAGGATCGCATATTTGATCGGTCCGAAAAATGTCGATTGCGCACCGAGTGCAAATAGCGCGGCCAGCATAAGGGGGATCGATTGGAGGATGAGGCCTGCGGCGCCCGTCAGGGCAATGAAAATCTCCAGCGTTTTGACAAAACGAATGACCCTGGCCTTGTCGAAATTGTCCGCCAGTTGACCGGCAATCGCGGAAAGCAGGAAAAAAGGCAGGATGAACAGCCCTGTGGAAACCGTACTGAACTGAAACTCGAGCGCCTCGTCATCGTAGATTTCATAGATTACGAGCACGAGCATCGCGAACTTGAACAGATTGTCGTTGAACGCGCCCAGCATCTGGGTGACGAAAAGCGGCGCAAAACGGCGCTTGGTCAAAAGGTCGAGCGATGTTGGCATGCATTCCTTCGAAGAAGGGGAAGGGGTGCTTCAGAATTCGACTGCACGCATAGCCGAGGCGTGGCGGCCCGCCAAGGGCAACTGCCGGGGCGGCAATCAGAAGGAGGCTTTGTTGCACTGGTAAAAACGGTTAGGAGGGACGGAACATGCTGACCTTGCCCAACCTGCTTACACTGTCGCGCATCTTCGCCGTGCCTGTTCTTGTCGCACTGCTGTGGGACTCCGCATGGTTCGGCTATATCTGCGCATTCATTCTCTACTGCATTGTGGGGCTCACGGACTATCTCGACGGGTATCTCGCGCGCTCGCAGGGCACGGTGTCCAAACTGGGTATCTTTCTCGATCCGATCGCCGACAAGATCATGGTGGCTGCGGTTATCGTGATGCTGATTTTCACGCGCGATATCGAAAGCTGGCATGTCATCGCCGCGATCGTGATCCTGCTGCGCGAGATAATCGTTTCGGGCCTGCGCGAATTTCTCGCCGGTCTCAGCGTATCCGTGCCGGTGAGTCAGCTCGCCAAATGGAAAACCGCGATCCAGATGATCGCGCTTGGCGCGCTGATACTGGCCGGCGCGGTACGACATGGCGGCTGGGCCGATTTTGCCTGGGTGGAGAGTGTCGGGCTCGTGTCCCTGTGGTTGGCGGCTGGGCTCACCATGATTACCGGCTGGGATTATTTGCGCGCCGGCCTCAAGCATATGGATTAGGCCATATGGCAATTGATTTGCTCTATTTCGCATGGATCCGGGAAGCCATAGGCTGCGATGGGGAAACGGTCGATCTGCCGGAAGCCGTGACCACCGCCGCGGCGCTGATCGACTGGCTTGCGGATCGCGGAGACGGTTATGCGGAAGCCTTTGCCGACAAGGGCAAGATCCGGGTCGCCATAGATCAGGAATTTGCCGGGCTGGAAACGTCTCTTGCGGGCGCACGCGAGGTCGCGCTTTTTCCACCGGTAACCGGCGGATGACGCCGGATATCCGTGTGCAGCATGCGGCGTTCGACCCGGTCGACGAATGCGCGAAACTGGAACTGGGCGATGCCGGCGCCGTCGCCAGCTTCACGGGGCTTGTTCGCGGCGAAGGAGGGCTGGTTGCGCTGGAACTCGAACATTATCCGGAAATGACGGAAGAAGCGCTGAGGCGGATCTCCCTGGATGCCGCCGGACGCTGGGCGCTGGCCGGCCTGACGGTCATCCACAGGGTCGGGCGCATGGCGCCGGGCGAACGGATCGTTTTTGTAGGTGCGGCGTCGCGTCACAGGGGCGATGCGATCAATGCTATGCATTTTGTTATCGACTGGCTGAAAACGGATGCGCCGTTCTGGAAGCGCGAAGAGTTTGCGGATGGCCGATCGGGCTGGGTTGAAGCACGCAAAAGCGATGCAGAACAGAAGTCGCGCTGGGCTTAACTGCTTTTTTGACCCGCTGAAGCCTCCTTCATTGCCTTGGCCAACAGACGAAAGTCCTTTTCGCGCGGGCTGTTCTTGCGCCAGACAAGCGCGATTGTGCGAGACGGGTGCTCCGCATCGAGCGGGCGAGCGACAATATGTGTGTCACGCAAGATGCCCGCTTCGATGGCCATTTCGGGGAGCATGGTGGTTCCTAGGCCGTTTTCGACCATTTGTACCAGGGTGTGTAGCGAGGTTCCCATCATCCTCGCTTCCGCGCGCAGCTCCGGTCGGTTGCAGGCCGCCAGCGCATGGTCTTTGAGGCAATGTCCGTCCTCGAGCAGCAGCAGCCGGCCCTCGTCCAGGGTCTCCGGCGAGATTTTTTTGGGCGGGTTGTCCGGCTCGCCTTGGGGAAAAGCGACGAACAGGCGATCGTCGAACAGCTCGGCCGTATCGACCTCGCCGCAGCTATAGGGCAGCGCCAGCAATATGCAGTCAACCTGTCCGCGCTGCAGCGAGTCGCAGGCAGCCGGACTAGTTTCTTCGCGCAGGAATAGTTTGAGGTCGGGCCAGTCGCTTCGGAGTTTGGGGAGAATCTGCGGAAGAAGGAATGGTGCAATCGTGGGTATGACACCCATCCGCATTTCTCCCGACAGTGGCTTGCCTGCAGCACGCGCCATTTCCGAAAGCTCTTCAGCTTCGCGCAGGACGCGTTGGGCTTTGTCGGCGATGCTCAGGCCCAGCGGGGTAAAGCGCACGACCCGGCGGGTCCGCTCCACCAAGGTGATGCCGATCAGCGATTCCAGCTCGCGGAGCCCTGCCGACAGGGTCGATTGGGTGACGAAACAGGCTTCCGCCGCTTTGCCGAAATGGCCATGGTCGCGCAGGGCGACCAGATATTGCAGCTGTTTCAGCGTCGGCAGATAGGTGGCCATGCGGAATCCTTCTTGAAATCGCCAATCTCAATGAATAGCGAGATATTGATCGATTTCAACAATGCACTGGCCGGAAAGCTGTACTTTGTAGGGGTATAGTCGGCCGAACTGGTGTTTTTGGCCATGGGCGATTATTACGTTGCGGATCGCCACTGGGGCGGGAGGTACGCAATGCTTGGCCGTTTGAAGTCCTATATAGATTCGATCATGGTTCGCGATCCCGCGCCGCGTTCGCGCATGGAAGTATTGCTTTATCCCGGGGTCTGGGCGTTCGGCTATCACCGGATCGCGCACCGCCTGTTCCGGATGCGGCTGTTTTTCCTCGCTCGTTGGGTCAACCATTGGTCACGCTTTGTAACGGCTATCGATATTCATCCCGGCGCTAAAATCGGGCGTCACCTCTTTATCGATCATGGTTTCAGCGTCATCGGTGAAACGGCCAGCATCGGCGACAATGTGACCATCTACCAGAATGTCACACTAGGCGGGACGAACCCGGCCGACGGTGTGCCCGGCAAGCGTCATCCGACGATTGAGGACGATGTGATCATCGGTTCCGGCGCCCAGATTCTCGGCCCCATTACGGTAGGCAAGGGCGCGCGCGTGGGCGCGAATGCTGTGGTGACGAAAGATGTGCAACCCGGAGCGGTCATGGTCGGCATTCCCGCCAAACCGACGCTGATGAACGCCGAGGACAAACCCGAGGGCTTTGTGCCTTATGGTACGCCGTGCAGTGAAATGTTCGACCCTTCGACCCAGAAGCTGGAGCTCATGCGCTGCGAGCTGGAGGCGATGCACAAGCAGATCGACGCGCTGATAGCGAAGCGGGACGGGGGCGATGCACTCGGCGAGGAGAGTGACTGCGCCTGATGGGAACCGTTACGCCGTTTCCGAACCCGCGCGGTCATTCCGGCCTGCACAGGGCCAGCCAGGTGGGCTTCGAACGCACCGAGCTCAACCGGATACTCGATCTCTATGGACGGATGGTGGCCGCCGGGCATTGGCGCGATTATGCAATGAATTTCGAGAAGGATTTCGCCTCCTTCTCCGCCTTTCGCCGCGCTGCCGAGCGCCCTGAATACCGGATCGAGAAACGCCCCGCCTTGCGCAACCGCCAGGGCATGTGGGCGTTGTCAAACGAAGCTGGCTTGATCCTGAAACGCGGACATGAGCTGGTGCCTGTGCTGGCGCCTGTCGAGCGAAGGTTGCTCAAGATTGTCGGCGAATAGAAAGAAAGGCGGATCCAACCTTTCAGCTGGATCCGCCTCTGTTTTTAAGCTTCGCCCGTCGGGCCCAGTAAGCCTAAGCCGTAACCGTTTCCGTGCCGATCACCGGCAACCGGCTCGTGATCGCGTCGGGCAGCGGTTTCACCACCAGCCCGCGGGCATTGTGCCAGAAAGCGGAGAGTAGCAGCAGGGCCGATCCGATAACCAGCGCCGCAAAGGCGATGTTGGTCTCGACCGCACCGAACCGATCGAACAGCCCGTTAAGCGCCCAGAGCACATAAGCGAGGCTGGACACCATCAGCGCCCGTCTGTCGATCGCTAGCGCAATCGCAGCCATTACAATGTAAAGCCCGATGACCAGTACCGCACCCGCCACGGTCAGCGTGCCTTCGAACACGCCGATCTCGGCGAAGATCGGATGGACGATTAGCGGCGCTGCCAGCAGGTGCAGCCAGAACGCCACGTCGGCGCGCCGCGTTTCGCGGACCGGGTCGCTCATGTCCCAGCGCATCGCAAAGGCGAACACCGCCAGACCGGCGACGAACATCAACGGATTGATGAAGGGTTCGACATTGCCGTCCGTGACGATGGCGGAAATCGCGATGACCGTTCCAACCACCGCCGCAGCACCAGCCGCAATGGTAATCGGCACGCGAAACCGCCGCCAGTGGAAAAAGGCGCCGACCGCGGCAACCGCGCCTGCAATCGAGACAAAGGTGGCGACGGTTGCCTCGTCACCCGGACCGAACCTGTTTCCATCACCGATCAGACCCGACGCAACAGCGCCGAACAGTCCGCCGACAAAGGCGAGCAGTAGCAAGATGGAGGGGAAGGCCATCCGGCGCACTTTGGTGAAACATTCGGCCAGACCCCACGCTGCAGCCGCTACGCCGAGCGCGCCGATCCACGGCTGGATCTCGCCGCCAAGCCAGGCGATCGCAACGAGCAGAAGCACGCTCGCAATCGCCACGAAAATATCGTTGAACCCGCTGATTAGGCGGAAATGCTCTTCATCGACGAGGGCGGTCGATCGGTCCGCCGCCATGAACCGGCGGAACTTGGCGACATCCGCCTCCTTCAACGCCCCGGCGTCGATCGCCGCTTCGAGATCGCTTTCGCTGTACATTAGGCATCCTTCCTTTTTACGCCTTTATAGAACCGGTTTAGCATAGCTGTATTAGTGATGCAATACGGCGATACGATTGGCGCGGATCGGAGCAGGTCGGGGCGGGAAGCGGAGAGGGTAGAAAACCCCCTATGCCCGCGGCGGACAGGCTATTCTTTGGCAAGCGAAATAGTGTTTCCGTACAAGTTGAGTTCCAGCTCCTCTCCATTTTCGGACAAGATCATCTCAATCGGCGCGGTCCGGGCGAAATAGTGTCGTGGTGCGGATCGGTAGAGCCTTTCCGGCGGTTGGTTGGGCATCCGGAAGCGCAGTTCTTCTCCATCGCGGGTGATCGCCAAGGCATCGCCAGAGGACATCCGCCAGTTGCCGATCAACGCTTCCGTTTCCTCTGGGTCAAGCGGAATGGCAATGGCCGCACCTTCGATTTCGCCCTCTATGCGGCGTCCCTGATGTGCGGTGAGAGTGGATGACACATAGGTGAGTGCCCCGATTGAGCCGGACGGATCAGTGCGAAATCGCACATGGGTGAGCGAATCGGATATGTAAAACAGGTTTTCGCCCGAGAAGGTAAGTTCGTTCCAGCGGCCTCCATCGATATTGAACCGGGCCCCGTCCTGCACATGGATTTGCAGGATGCGGCCATCGTCCAGCCGATACCGGCCCGCAAAGGGGGCCAGCGCAGCGTCTTCGGTTTCTGTCGCAGAGAAGCGCGGGATCGGCCGGCCCGCCAACGATGCAAGAATGCGCCGGGCCAGCACAGTCGTATTGGGGCGATAATGGCCATTGCTGAGCACGGCCACGGTACGATCGCTTGCCGGAAGATATATCCAGGCCGCCTGAAAGCCGTTGATGGAGCCGTTATGCCAAATGGCAGTCTCGCCCAGAAATTCGCCAATATTGAAGCCCAGCCCGTAATTGGTCGCCTGGCCGTTCGGCAGCGCCACCGGCGTCCAGGCCGCTTCCTTCATTTCTGCGCTCAGTAGAGTTTCGCCGCGCAGCGCGCGGGTAAAAAGGGCCATATCATTGGCGGAACTCATCAGGGCGCCTGCGGCATAGGCCAGACTTGTTTCGAAGGTGATCGTATTGACCGGGCCCGATCCATCGTGATCATATCCGCGCGCGCGGTTGGGAATGATAGCCGCCTGCCGATCATAATGGGAATTCATCATGCCCAGAGGCGCGAATATTTCTTCCTCGATATAGGTGCCATAGTCGCGATGCTGTTCGTCAAGCGTCTCGATAAGCTTGCCCAGCAGCACATAGTTGAAATTGGAATAGGAATGCTGCGCACCGGGCTCGAAGCGCGGTTCCGCTTCCGCCATCAAGGCGATTATGCCGTCCGGCGTGATGGGATTGCGCATGATCGCTGGGATTTCGGGCAGGGAGAAATGATCAGGAAGCCCCGATGTGTGGCTCAGCAGTTGCCGTATCGTAGGACGACCCAGATTATCAGGTAAC
>JBPOET010000090.1:0-6822 GCA_051251675.1 Parasphingopyxis sp.
ACTCAACTCAAGACGGGTGCTGCACCTGTCGTGATCGGCATCGCAATGATGTCGACGCCTGCCTTCGCGCAGAATGACGAGCTGGCGGCCGCTACGGCGAACCAGCCATCCATCGTTGTTACGGGTACGCGCATTACGAACCCGAACCTCGAACAGTCGAGCCCGATCCAGGTCGTCGGCACTGACGAGATCGATTATCGTCAGGCGACGAACGCTGAAGAGCTGATCGGCGAACTGCCGGGTATCGCACCGGGCACGAACAGCTCGGTCAACAACGGTTCTAACGGTACGTCAACGCTTAACCTTCGCAACCTTGCTTCGACGCGCAGCCTTGTTCTTCTGGACGGTACGCGCCTCGTGCCTTCGACGATCGCCAGCCAGACCGATTTGAACATCATTCCGGTTGCCCTCGTCGAGCGGGTCGAAGTCATCACCGGCGGTGCTTCTTCGGTTTACGGTGCTGACGCCATTTCGGGCGTTGCCAACTTCGTGCTGCGCCGTGATTTCGAAGGTCTCGAAGCGGCCATGACATACGGCATCACCGAGCGCGGTGATGGCGAACGTATCCGCGGCGATATCACTCTGGGTGCCAATTTCGACGACGGTCGCGGTAACGCATCGTTGAGCATCGGCTATCAGGAAGTTGACGATGTGCTTCAGGCCAATCGCCTGATCTCGCAAAATGCAAGCTTCGGTGGTACGAACCTGGGTTCGGGCACGTCGGTTCCGACGCGGTTCAACGGCATCCAGATCGACCCTGCAGGTCAGACGCTTGTTCCGACCTACAACACGTTCAACTATGCGCCGTTCAACTATTTCCAGACGCCGTTTGAACGCTACAACATCTTTGGTACGGCCAACTATGAAGTTGCCCCGGGCATCGAAGTTTACACTCGCGGTATGTTCACCAACTCCACGGTGAGCCTGCAGCTGGCGCCTTCGGGTCTCTTCGGCGATCCGTTCGCTCTGCCGCTCAACAATCCGTTCCTGACCGATACACAGGTCAACCAGATTTGTGCCAGCTTCGCTGTGCCGATCGATCCGGCAACCTGTACGGCAGCCCGGAACGCTGCGGACCCCAACGATCCCAACTATCTGGCACCGGATGTCATCATCAACCGCCGTCTGGTTGAGCAGGGTCCGCGTCAGACCGACATCGTGACCAACCAGTTCCAGATCTGGGCCGGTGTACGCGGCGATCTCAGCCCGACGATCAGCTATGATGTCTATGCGACATATGGTGAATCGCAGCGCACGACGACGCGCACCAACTGGGGCCTGAAGTCGCGCATCGAGCAGGCGCTCAATGCGACCAGCACGACGACCTGTTTCGATGCATCGAACGGCTGTTTCCCGCTCAACCTGCAAGGTGGCGGACCGGGCGGTACGAACATCGATCCGCGCTCGGTTGCTTTCTTCAACCAGCCTTCCGGCTTCACCGACTCGACCTCGCTGTCGGTGGTCAACGCCTCGCTTAACGGTACGTTCGGCGAGACCGGCTTCTTCACCGAAACCCCGATCGGCTTCGCTGTCGGTGTCGAATATCGTGAATATACGGCCAGCCGCGTTGCCGACGTTTCCGCCGGTACGCAGGACGAAGTTCTCGGTACCGGTGCGCCGGCTCCGACCTTCAACGGTCAGTATGACGTGATCGAGGGCTTTGCCGAGCTGATCGTGCCGATCCTCGAAGATGTTCCGGGCTTCTACAGCCTCCAGGCTGAAGGCGGTATCCGCGTGTCGGATTACTCCAACACCGGCACGTCGGTCACCTGGAAAGCGGGTGGTAGCTGGGAACCGTTCGAGGGCTTCCGTTTCCGCGGCATCTATTCGCACTCCGTGCGTTCGCCGAACATTGGCGAGCTGTTTGCGCCTGTTACCACGGGCCTGACGCCGCTTCCGGTTGATCCCTGTGCCGGCGCAAATCCGGTTGGCAATGCAACGCTGACCGCGATCTGTATCGCTCAGGGCGCGCCCGCCGCAACCATCGGCCTGATCCCGCAGCCTTCGGCCGCGCAGATCAACGCAACGGCTGGTGGCAACACCAATCTCGACGTTGAAGAAGCTGACTCGATCACTCTCGGCCTCGTGGCGACCCCGCCGCAGGTTCCGGGCCTCGTCATCTCGGTCGATTATTTCGACATCGAAGTGACTGGCGCTATCACGACACCGAACCCGGGCGATATCCTTACGCCTTGCTACGGTGCCAACGGTGATGGCAACGGTTCGGATCCGGCGCAGTGTGCCAATATCGGCCGTAACCCGATCAACGGTTCGCTGAATGGTGGCGGTGAAACCGCTGGCCTTATTCTCCAGCTCTCCAATCTGGGTGAAATCAAGACCAGTGGCGTTGACTTCCGGGTCAATTACACACTTCCGGTGAGCTTCGGTTCGATCAACTGGGACCTCAACGGCACTTGGACGGATTCGCTGACGTTCAACGCCAATCCGGCCAACCCGAACAATCTCACTCGTGAGTGTGTTGGCTTGTACAGCGGTAACTGCGAACCGATCACGCCGGAATGGGCGTTCAACCTGCGGACGACAGTCAGCATCGACGATCTTGTGGATGTCTCGCTGCTGTGGCGCTGGATCGATGGCGTGGAATATGAATTCCGCGGTCAGGGCAATGGCTTCCTCGACGAATCCGAAGCCTTTGACGATGCGAGCTATTTCGACCTGACGGTTCGTTCGAATGTCAGCGAGAATTTCGACATCACACTGTCGGTCTTCAACCTGCTGGATCGCGATCCGCCGAAAACCAGCTCGTTCATCGGTTCGAGTGTCTACAACTCGGGTGAAACCTATCCGACCACGTATGACGCGCTGGGCCGTCGTTACTCGGTTACCGGTCGTCTGCGCTTCTAAAGCGTTCGATCAAACCAACAATCAGGGCGGCGAGGGCAACCTCGCCGCCCTTTTTGTATGTCCTGCCGCCTTGCACGGCTGCGCGATATGGTCGAAATGCGGTGCGTAGGCCTCTTGATGAACAGGATGATGCGCGATGGTATCCGATGCAGGAGCACCGGTTGGAACGAATGATCCGCAGGCGCTCGTCAGGGAGGCCTTGCAGTTACGCGATGCGGGCAAGGCGCAAGACGCTATCGCGCGTGTCGAAGCCGCTCTTGAGTATTTCCCGGATCATCTACGCCTCTGGCACGTCCTTGGCCTCCTGTATCGCGCCGAAGAAGATTCCGCCGCTGCGATAAAAGCCTTTTCCCGGGCGGTCGAACTCGCGCCAGGCGATCCGAAAGTCACCCACGCGCTCGCCCGGGTTACCCTGGAGGCGGGGCGGCCGGATATCGACCTTTTCGAATCCGCCAGAGCCAGTTCCCCGACGGACGGCTCCGTTCTTCTGGGTCGCGCCGCCGCACAGTCCGCATTGGGCCAGTCCGAAGAGGCGATTGCCGATCTCGATGAGATTCTTCTTCAAAGCCCGGAATGGATCGAGGGCCAGGAGGCGCTCGCCGGTTTCTACTGGATGACAGGCAGGCGTGAAAAATTCAGCGAAGGCTTCGAACGGGCGCTGAAGGCCGCTCCCCATAACAGCGGATTATGGTTCAAATTGATAAACGCGCTCATTCAGGTCGAACGCTTCGCCGAGGCCGAGGCCGTTGTTCGTCGCGCCCGCGCTGTCGTGAAAGAGGTACGCAACCTCGATATCTGCGAGGCGATATGTGCATCGGAACTGGGCGATCGCGATCGCGCGGATCGCCTGTTCGAGCGGGTTGCGCCGCACGTGGAGATGCCGCTCGCCGTGCGATATATGCGGCATATGCTGCGTACCGGAAGGCCCGAAGAAGCGGCGCGTTGCGGGGAGACCCATAGAACAGACGCGGCGGCCAATGAGATGTGGCCTTATCTCGGACTGGCATGGCGGATGCTTGACGACAAACGCTGGCGCTGGCTCGAACGCGACGAGCGGCTGATCAAGACCTATAGCATCGGAGACCGGGTCGACATGGACGAGCTGGCAGCCCATCTGCGCACATTGCATGTTCTCAAGGCAGACATGGCCGGCCAGTCGGTTCGCGGTGGAACGCAGACCGATGGCCCGCTATTCGCGCGTGCGGACGAGCAGATAAGGGCCTTGCGAGCTGCCATCGTCGATACCGTAGCCACCCATATGCAAACCCTGGCCCCGATCGATCCCGATCATCCCATTCTCCGCTACGCGCCCGGCAATGTGCAATTTGGCGGCTCCTGGTCGGTTCGCCTTGCAGGGGCTGGCCGCCATACCAATCATATCCATCCCATGGGCTGGTACAGTTCCGCGCTGTATGTAAGCCTGCCATCACCAGGCCAGCTCGGTGATCCGCCGGCAGGCTGGCTTGCTTTTGGGCAGCCACCCGATGAGCTGGCCCTGGATCTGCCCGCCTATCACAAGGTGGAGCCCAAGGTCGGGCACCTGGCGCTGTTCCCCTCCATCATGTGGCACGGGACGGTCCCCTTCGACGATGGCGAAAGGCTGACGGTCGCTTTCGATGTTAAAAAACCGCCCCAAAGCTGAGGCTAGTCGAGTAGCCGGCCGGCAGGCTGCATGGCGATATCAAGCCCCCGGGCAACCGTTTCGACCCATATGGCGACCTTTTCGATCTCGTCGGCATGGGCGCTTTCGCCTGCGGTGCGTTCCCGTTTTCTCTCTTCGGCGTCGAACTTATCTCCAAATTTGGAGTGACGGTGAAACACGTCGCTTTGCGCAATCTCCTGCGCATGATCTGGACCGATATCCAGTTCGAACAAGTTTCCGACACGTTCGAGCGTATCTGCCGGGTGAGCGAGGAAGGTTTCGCTATCGAGCGACCGGATGCGCTCCTCTCCGAACTCAGCCAGCATCAACTGGTAAATCCTGTTCTGGACAAGCCAGGCGAGGCCCGCGATCTGCAAGTCGGTCTGGGCGAAAAGCTCCTCTTCGCTGAATCCCAGATCCGGCCTGTCGGAGCCGTGGAGTCCGCGGAACAGCTCCCGGCCCCACAGTCTGCCGGTTATGCCCTTGCGGGCTATCGAATTCAGGAACACCCGGATCGGCGCGTGAAGAAACACCGCTCGACTGGAGGCCGTGCTTGCAAGAAGAGCTCGCGCTTGCCTGTTTACAACGCAGGACGGCTTGGCGATCACGGCCTCACCCGGTTCGAATGGCCGTGCGAGCAACTGCAACGCCCGGGCGAGCACCGTCGGATAGCGGTCCCTATACGCTCCCCGATCGAAAAAACCGACCATATCGCGCAACAATGTGGGTTCGCTCAGACTGGTCGCTATACCCGGAAGGTCGAGCGCGCGCGTCAAAAGCGTCGAACAGCAAAAGCCCGAATGGAAAATAAAGTGAATGGGGGGGCGGTTTGGCTGCACAGCGCCCAGTTCGCGTCGCGACACAATCTCCGTGTGCAGATCGGGGGGCAGATATTCGTCGGAAAGGAAGGTCGCATCGCCCCTTGCGTCGCGCGGAAGATGGACAAACCGGAAATTGTCGCTCGTTTCGTCGTAGCGATGGGCCAGCCAAGCGGCGTCTTGCAGTTCAATCATATATTTCGCCCAACTTTGAATCTTGCCCCTGGCCCGGTTCGCGCCCGAATCCGGAGTTCACGATGCCCATACCAGCATCTGGAGACAATTGCCCGGGCTGTGCGATGCCTTGCCCATTTGGCTATCAGTTTGCGGGAAATGGGCCAATGAATATCTGGTTTGCCGCCCCGCCCTTTGGCTGGAACCTCCGCGCGAACCTTGTCGTACAGAAATTCTGCGGCTAGTTTCCACCATTCTATCGGAAATGAGCGGCATTTTGCGAATAAAATTAGCGAAGGTTTCACTATGAAAAAGCCTCTATTGATCCTCTCACTGTCTTTCTTGGCTGCAGCTGCGCCCCTACACGCAATGACAGAAGAGAACGGCGCTGTTGCGGCGGAGGATGACGCTGCCGAAGCGAGCGCGACGGAAGAAGCCGCCGCCGAAGATCCCATGCAGCGGATCCGGTGCCGCAACCAGCGGGTGACGGGTTCCAACGCGAGACGGATACGTGTGTGCATGACGATTGCGGAATGGACAGATCTTGCCCGCAATGGCAATCGCGATGCGCGCAGGCTTCTTGATGACGCCCAACGCGATTCGACGCAGCGCAACTAGTCCCGGTTTGCCGGAGTAGCCCGATTTTACCGACGAAATTGTCGAAAACCGCTCGGCCGAGCGGATGTTTGGATGGAGTGAGCCATTGAGGTTGTCCGCTGTCGCATGTGTTATGTTCGCTTTCGCTGTCAATGTACCGGCTGTCGCGCTGGTCCAGGATCAGGCAACGGCTTCCGAAAACGAGGCCGCGGTTCAGGAAGAAGACCCGTCCCAGCGAGTTCGGTGCCGCAATCGGCGCGTTACCGGTTCCAACGCAAGACGGATACGCGTGTGCATGACGATTGCGGAATGGAGCGAGCTCGCCCGCAACGGCAATCGCGACGCGCGCAGGCTGCTCGATGACGCCCAGCGCGATTCTACCAACCGGAATATCGATCCGGGTTTCACGGTGGGCGGCCCCCAGTAGGGAGGCTTCTCTCTGCTCATCCGTTTGCGGGCCTGCGCGGCCGAGATGAATCCGGCCTTGCCTTCCTGATTCAACCCATGACCGTCGCTGTGCGATATGGATATCCGCGCGCATGACGATTGCGGAATGGAGCGCGCCCGCCTGCAATGGCGATAGCGGTGCGCGCAGACCTCCTGATCACGCCAGACGCGATTCGACGCAGCGCAACTGATTCGATATGATCTCCGCCAAGCATAACGAACAAGCTCCGAAAGGAGGACCCATGTAATATGGCCTTTCAATGCTAGCATTGTCGTGTT
>JBPOET010000091.1:0-6726 GCA_051251675.1 Parasphingopyxis sp.
GTCAATCACAACGCCAGTCGCACCGGCCAGGCTTTCCGTCAGGAACTCCTGGTAGAGATGCCGGTAACCGGTGATGACGTTGAGCGTCGCATCGCTGCCGATTTCGACTTCGATATTCGAACTGACCGAATAGCTTTCGGCCAGGTTGCCGGCCGTGTTGTCGGCAAGACGCGAGGATACGAGGCCCGGGCCGAGCGGATTTTCGGTGCTGATCCGGGTGAAGGTGATCCGCTGATCCGTCGTCGGGTCATAAAAATGCGGCAGGTTAGCATTGGAGTTGTGGATATAGTCGGCCGACACGTCCCACAGCACGGAATCGGAAAGCCGTGCACGGATAGCGCCGCGAAGGCCCCAATTCTCCTCACCATTCAGGCGCTCGCCGGTGATCTGGTTACGTACATAGCCATCGGATTCAATATAATAGCCCGACACTTTGGTGAGCAGCGAATCCGTGATCAGCGGTATATCTACCGATCCGCGAAGCTGGATCCGGTTGAAACGGCCGTAACCGATTTCGGCATAGCCGCCGAATTCGTCCTGGGGACGCGCCATGATCACGTTGATCGCGCCACCCGTCGTGTTGCGCCCAAACAAAGTGCCCTGCGGCCCGCGCAGAACCTCGACCCGCTCGACGTCGAAGAGCGAGAAGTTGTTGGCACCCTGACGCGAAACATAGATGTCATCGATATAGGTGCCGACCGGCGGATCGAAGGTCGAGATCGATTCCGTGTTGGAAAGACCGCGCATCGAATAGGCGTTGGCGGTGCCAACGGCGGTGTTGTGATGGCCGATAAGGTTGGGAACGTAATTCACCAGGTCCAGCGTATTGCTTACCTGCATGGTTTCCAGCTCGGTCGATCCGAAGGCGGAGACGGCCAGCGGCACATCCTGCAATGACTGCTCACGGCGCTGCGCCGTTACGATGATCGGCGGCGGTGCGTTCGACGCCCCGGCTTCGGCAGCGGCGGTTTGCGCCAGCACCGATGTCGACGAAAGAAGCGTTGCGCCCACCAATATAGCGCGCCCCATGGTATTATATGTCATCTTTGCAGCCCTCCACGATTTCTGCATTGCGTGATTTGCGTTCCGGTCCGGCGAGGCGAACATCGCCCGACCGGCCAGCCCTGTAATCTATTTGTCTTATCTTTATATCAATTTGATCCATAGTCCAATGGTTTTCACCATTCCATGGGGAAATCCCATATTCTTGTTTTTTTACAGATATTTAAATTGCCAGATTAGCAACTCTGTGGGTGATTATGTGACACCGGCCTACGGACTTTCCGAATCGAGTTCGGCAAATTGTCCTATGTGAGGCAGCACCAGGTCGCACCACTCGTCAGGCCGGTCGAGCACCATGCCGGGGCCCCCGGCCAATTCGGCATAGGCCCAGTCGGGCCTCGCCTCGGCAATCCGCCTCCCCCAGGGAAAGATCGGATCCGTCCGGCTCGCTATAACAAGCGTCGGGCAGCCAATGCGCGGCACGTCCGCCTGGAAATCGTAGAGCGGGATTATGCTGTGCCCATGTTCCTTCCAGGGCCCGTGAAGGAAATAGGTGATGACCGAAATATGGACGGTCTCGTCGCTCCAGTCCGGATCGCCCCTTTCCCGCACCCAGGCCCAGCGGTCGGTAATGTGGCTCCCATCGGCCGCTATCGCCTGATTGTCCGGAAATTTCCCGATCCGCGCAGCGCGCTCCTCTGCGCTATAGAAGGGCGCATTGTCGAGGATCAGCCCGCTGACAAGTTCCGGATGTTCTGCGGCGAGCCGACCTGCCGCTAGGCCGCCGCCGCGATGGCCGAGAACAATCGCCGGCCCGGCGTCGAAGACCCTCAGCAGCGCGGCGAGATTTTCGGCATAGCATTCGATGCCCGGCTCTTGGGGCGGGTCGGACATGCCGTGCGCGGGCAAGTCGACGGCAATAGCGCGAAAACCGGCATCGGCGATGCGCGGCAGCACATGCCGGAATTGAAGCGAGGACCAGGGAGCCTGGTGAACCAGCAGCACCGGCGCCCCCTCCCCGTAGCTTCGATAATGGAGCTGGCCGTCAAGGCCGTCGACATAGCCGCGGCGCTCGCCCGGGAGAGCCGTCATGATGGGAAGCGTCATGGCATCACCTTCCGCGGGCTAAATGCTGGGACATGGACGAAAACTCGCGCAATTGTTCTATCTACATGACTTTTAATCAGGCGACCGCTCCTTTGGGGCCAAGTGCTGCCGCGGCGGCGTCCCGATCGTCCATCGCGGTCGTCATGACCGTCATGTCCTTGGCGAGCTTGCGATAATGTTTGAGGCCGAAAATCATCACCAGAATCGTCGGTATGCCGACAAAGAGAACGAAACCGCACAGAACAACGCCGATCGACCGCGGATCGCCCGACCAGTCGGTAGCGGCACCGATCAGCGGGGGCCCGAGTAGCGGCCCGACCAGCGTAATCACCGTATTGAAGATGGCGACCGAACGGCTGCGCATCTCGCCCGGCGTTATCATCTGTAGAGCGGCCGGGCCGCCGGCGGTTGCCGCGGACTTGCCGATAAAGGCGATGAACATCGCCACCACGGCAAGCTGTGCCGTCGGCATGATCGGGTAGAGCGCGCTCATCGGAACGGTGATGCACAGGCCCAGAATAAGCGTGTACATGCCGCCCATATCGCCATCCCGGCCGAGCCGCTTGCTCGACCATAGCGCAAGCGCTGTGCCGATCGGTCCAGCGGTGAAGTAGAACAGCCCGGTGACGGCGCCGATCGTCATCACGTCCCAGCCCCACACGCGTGAGAATAGCGGCACATTCCAGAAGGTCAGCGTTGCCATCGCAAAATTGCATGTCGAACCGGCAAAAAGGACGCCGAAACCCCGCCACCGGTCGAGCATATACCGCACCGCGCTGATCTTCGATCCGCTTTCCGGCGTTTCGCTGATTGTATCGGTCTTCGGCGGCTCCTTGACGGTCATCAGCAGCAACGCGAACAGCATGCCCGGCGCGCCGACCAGCAGGAATGTCATCTGCCAGGGCTCGAACGACCGGCCGAGAAACTCGACATGGCCGACATCGTGCAGCGCGGACACGAGCATACCGCCGGCGAGAAATGCGAGACCGGCACCGAGATAGGGCCCGGCCATGTAGAGGCTGATCGCGCGGGCGCGGTCGCCGCGCTTGAAATAGTCGCTGATGATCGACACCGAGCACGGGCTGACTACAGCCTCTCCAAGGCCGAGACCGAGACGGAAAATCAGCAGCGGCAGGAACGACATGGCGAAACCGCTCATCGTCGTCATCGTGCACCAGATGACCAGCCCGGCGATGAGCAGCCATTTCCGGCTCCATTTGTCCGCAAGCAGCCCGAGCGGGATGCTGACGGCGACATGGAAAATCGAAAATGCCGGGCCGAGCAGCAGGCCGATCTGGAAATCGCTCAGGCCCATCGATTCCTTGATCGGCTCGACGACGAGCGAAAGGATGAACCTGTCGAAATAGGAAAGGATGAAGACGAGGAGAAGCAGGATAACTACATACCAGCGATACCAGCCACTGTTCCGGTCAATGTTCACAAGGCATTCCTTACCAAGGGCGCTCACGCGCGTTTTCGTTGAGAGTCGTGGATCGCCCTAGGACGGGAGGCTGCTGCCGAACACATACCAGGCACCCTTGCCGTGGCGCGGACGGCCGGGCTCGCTCCAGCCAAACGCTTCGGCCCGGTCGGGATAGGCGCCGAGGTCAGGCAGCAGATGGGCAAAATTGCGTTCCGGCTCGAAGCCCGCCTCTTCCAGAAGGACAGCGGGATCCTGCGCCCGGAAATCGGTATAGTTCGGCTCGTTGTTATGTTCCGTGTCCCAGTTCCAGAAGAAATCTTCCCAGGCATCGACGAGGCAGGTCGCGGGCAGCTCCTGATGGACCATGATTCCGCCCGGCCGCAGCAGGCGGCGGCATTCCGCGAGCACCTTGCGGGTCGCGTCGACCGTAATCTCGTGAAAGAAGAAGCTTGAGACGATAAGATCGAAATGCCCGTCCGGGAAATCCAGGGCCTCGGCATTCTGCTGGCTGAGATGGAGGGGAATGCCCTCATGCTCGGCCACCGCATGGCCGTAGCGCAGCAGCGGCGCACCGACATCGACGCCATGCGCCTCCACACCGGGAAAGGCCTGGACATAGGGCATCAGGTTTTTGCCGGACGAGGTGCCGATGTCGAGCATCCGGGCCGGGGCGAATTCGGGGCGTTCATGCTTGAGCCAGCGGCTGATCACCTTGGCGACGCCGCCCCAGCTGCGATGGCTCATACTGGCCGAGAAGACGCGCGCACCGAGCGCCACGACCGCGCCCTGGGCAACATCGTCGGCAACCCATTCCTTGTGAAAACAGCCCGGCGTCAGATGCACGTCGAGCTGGGAAACATAATCGGGGATGGCTAGGGCAGGGTCGAGCCGCAGCGAGCCGCCGGCCGGATTGCGCTCTTGCGCCGCGCGGGCCAGATCGATCATTTCGGGCAGCGCCCGCTCGATCGGCGCCTGTACCGACTGGAAACACATTTCCTGGGCGTTGTAGCGCAGCGTGCTGTAAAACCGGTAGGAAGCCTCACCCTCCATCGCGCCCTCGATCGCCAGCGCATTGTCAAGCGACGCCCCTTCGGCCCGGCGCGCCGGCGCCACCCTGTCGTCGAAATCCGTGCGGACCATTTCCGGCATGTCCTGGATCGCGAAACGGCGCAGCGCGCTGCAGAAACGCTGCCGCCCGCGTTCGTCGAGCGTCGATTCGGGCAGCGCCTCAATATCGGGAATGACCGAATTCCTGCGTTCGGAAAGCCTGTCTGCTGTACTGGCCATAGATTCCCTCGCCTAACCCGAAAATACATTGTCGCACGATTGCCGATGCTGCCTTGCCAATTGCGCAGCTTGCAATTACGCGGGTTGAATAGTCTTATATCTAATACAAATCAGATCGCAAGGGTTCGGACGAGAATGACGCAGACAAAACCGGTTATCATCGTAGGGGCAGGGCCCGTAGGGCTGACGGCGGCCCTGTTGTTGCACGCACGGAAAATCCCCTTCACCCTGTATGAAGCGGAACCCGAACTGCCCGACGATCTTCGCGCCTCGACATTCCATCCGCCGACGCTCGACATGCTCGACACGCTTGGCGTCGCGGCGCCTCTTGTCGCACAGGGGCTGGTCAGCCCGACCTGGCAGGTCCGCATGCATCCCAGCGGGGAACGGGCCGTGTTCGATCTGGGCGTGATCGCCGATTCGACCGCCCACCCCTATCGGCTGCAATGCGAACAATCGAAGCTCTGCCGGATCATGCTGGCCATGCTGCGCGAAAAGGGTGCGGACATCCGCATGGGTATGAAGGTGGAAGGCGTTACCCAGGATGCAGGCGGCGTCCGCCTGGATCTGCGCGATACGGAAGGTGCGGCTGCCGCCGACGAAGCCGGGTTCCTGATCGCCGCCGATGGCGCGCGCAGCGCGGTCCGTTCCGCGCTCGGTTTTCCCTTCGAAGGCAAGACCTATCCCGAAACGACCATTCTCGCGACCACGCGCTTTCCCTTCGACGAGCATCTGGAGGGCCTGTCCAACGTCAATTATGTCTGGAAAGAGGGCGGCACCTTCAGTCTCCTGCATCTGCCCGGCCTGTGGCGGTGCAGCCTCTACCCCGACGGCGAAGAGAGCATCGAGGATGCCCTCGAACCGGCCAGTATCGAGCGCAAGCTGCAGGAAATCGTTCCCATCGAGGGCAATCACCAAGTCGACGAAATAAGGCCTTACCGGATCCATATGAGGATCGTCGACGATTACCGCTCCGGCCGCGTGTTGCTGGCTGGGGACGCCGCCCATCTCAATTCGCCGTCGGGCGGCATGGGCATGAATGGCGGCATCCATGACGCGTTCGAACTGGTGGCAACGCTCGAGGAGGTGTTGAACGGGGCGTCCATGGAGGTGCTCGACCGGTATACGCGGCGGCGGCGGCCGATCGCCGAACAGGAAATCCTCAACCAGGCCGATCGCAACCGCGCCCGCATGCAGGAACGCGACCCAGCCAGGCGCCGCGAATCGCTGGCGGCGTTGCAGCGCACAGCCGGCGATCCGGACGCCGCCCGCGAACATCTGCTGCGCAGCTCGATGATCGCCGGCCTGCGCAAAGCGGCGGCCATCGCATGAGCGGCCGGCGCTACGATTATGGCCGGGCCGCGATGATCGGTATCGGCACGCCCCAGGCCAATCCGACTGTCGAGGCGGAACTGCGGATAATCCTGCCGCCCGGCTGCGCGCTGGCCGTCAACCGGCTGACCAGCCGGTCGGACGATCCCATGCAGCGGCTCCGCGACTATCTCGAAGGGCTGGAGGCGAGCCTCGATCAATATGATACGTTGCGCCCCGATGCCTACGGTTTCGGCTGTACCGGCTCTTCCTACCTGATCGATGCGAATGCGGAAGCGCGCATCGTCGAGCGCATCGAAGAGCGGCTCGGCTATCCGGTCGTAACCGCAACCGCCGCCATCCGCTGGCAGCTGGCGCAGCTCGGCGCGAAGCGGATCGCCCTGGCCTCTCCCTATCCGCCGGCCCTGTCCGAAGCGGCCCGCGCCTATTGGACAGGCGCGGGCTTCGATCTGGTCGAGGTCCGCCGGATCGACACCGGCAGCGGCGATACGCGCAGCATCTACACGCTGGGCAGCGAAGACGCCCGGCCAGCCGCCGAAGCGCTCGGCCGGCTCGAAATCGATGCAGTCCTGTTG
>JBPOET010000092.1:0-6685 GCA_051251675.1 Parasphingopyxis sp.
GACTTTCAAATATACATTTATGAGCTTCGCCGCTTGTCCATGGGAAAGACCAGGCTTCCCAGCGGATATTGCCGCGACGCAAATTTTTTCTCGCCAATGCTTGTGGGCGCAATCAAAATTTCCAATATCGCGAAGACGTGCTGGTCGGCACGCAAGTGTTGTCAGACTTTTAAGCCCCTCAATCCAATTCTTGGCGTCTTCAACAGAAAATCGTTGATTGTACACCGATGCAGCTCGACCAGCTGCCCAGATGGCAAACCGATGCGTGTGTTCCCTAATATCGTAGCCCGCCGTGTCCAATTATTCCCGTGGCTCCTAACTTCATCAGGTGCACTACCTAAAGCTCACTCCCACTCGATCGTCCCCGGCGGCTTGCTCGTATAATCATACACGACCCGGTTGATGCCCTTCACCTCGTTGACGATCCGCGTCGCGACGCGGGTGAGGAAGCTGGCGTCGAAGGGGTAGACGTCGGCGGTCATGCCGTCGGTGCTGGTCACCGCGCGCAGGCCGCAGACATTGTCGTACGTCCGCCCGTCGCCCATCACGCCGACCGTCTTCACCGGGAGCAATACCGCAAAGGCCTGCCAGATCGCGTCGTAGAGCCCGGCGTTGCGAATTTCCTCGAGATAGATGGCATCGGCCTTGCGCAATATATCGCAGCGCTCCTTGGTCACCTCGCCCGGGATGCGGATCGCGAGGCCGGGACCGGGGAACGGGTGGCGACCGACAAACGCGTCGGGCAGGCCGAGTTCGCGGCCGAGTTCGCGGACCTCGTCCTTGAAGAGTTCGCGCAAAGGCTCGACGAGCTGCATGTTCATGCGTTCCGGTAATCCGCCGACATTGTGGTGCGACTTGATGGTCACGCTGGGGCCGCCCGTGAAGGAAACGCTTTCGATCACATCCGGATAGAGCGTGCCCTGGGCCAGGAAATCCGCCCCGCCCACTTCCTTGGCCTCTTGCTCGAAAACGTCGATAAAGGTCTTCCCGATAAATTTCCGTTTTAGCTCGGGATCCGTGACGCCTTCGAGCCCGGAGAGAAACATCTCCTCGACATCGCGGTGGACGAGCGGCATGTGATAATGCCCCCGGAACAGGGACACGACCTGCTCGGCCTCACCCTGCCGCATGAGGCCGTGATCGACGAACACGCAGGTCAGCTGGTCGCCGATCGCTTCGTGGATCAGCACGGCGGCAACCGCACTGTCGACACCGCCTGAGAGCCCGCAAATGACCTTGCCGTCGCCCACCTGTTCGCGGATTTCGGCGATCTTGGCGGCCTTGAACTCCGCCATCGTCCAGTCCCCGGCACAGCCGCAGACATGCCGGACGAAATTGGCGATCATTTTTGCGCCATCCGGCGTGTGCACCACCTCGGGGTGGAACTGCGTGCCGTAATAGCGCCGGGCGTCGTCGGCGATCAGCGCGAAAGGCGCGCCTTCGGTGGTCGCCACGATGCGGAATCCTTCGGCAAACTGGGTTACCTTGTCGCCATGGCTCATCCAGACCTGATGCCGCTCCCCGGTTTCCCAAAGCCCGTCGAACAACACGCAATCGTCGGATATCTCGATAAAAGCGCGGCCGAACTCGCCGCTTTCGCCGGCCTCCACCTTGCCGCCCAGCTGCTCGGTCATGACCTGCTGGCCGTAGCAAATGCCGAGGATCGGCAGGCCGCTTTCGAATATCACATCGGGCGCCCGCGGGCTTCCCTCATCGGGAACGGATGCCGGGCTGCCTGACAGGATAACGCCCTTGGGCTGCATGCGCGCAAAGGCTTCTTCCGCAGCATTGAAGGGGGCGATCTCGGAGTAAACCCCCGCTTCGCGCACGCGCCGTGCGATCAGCTGCGTCACCTGGCTGCCAAAGTCGACGATCAGGATCGATTCGCCGTGAAAGGAGGTCTGAATTGTCATGACAGGGCATTAGATTTGCAGGCCGGACCTGTCCAGCTGTCGGGAGCGAACATGGTTAACCCGTCATTAGTCTTTCGCAGCTAGACAGATTTGGTCGACTTTGATGGAGCTTCCATGCCGAGACGTATCAAGGCCCTGCTCGACCTGCTCGAGGATGAAACTGGCCGCTATGCCGCCGCCAGCGATGCTATCGCTCAGCAAACCAAGATGCTCGCGCTCAATGCCACAATCGAAGCCGCGCGCTCGGGAGAAGCCGGGCGCGGCTTCGCGATCGTCGCCCAGGAGGTGAAGTCGCTCGCCACCAGTGCCGCAAATGCGGCCAGCGATTTCCGGCAAACGATTATCGACCGGCTTTCCAGAAGCACCGATATCGTCGACGAGCTGGTCGACGAACTGGAAGGCGCCCGGCTTGCCGACCTCGCCCATGCCTTCAACGACCTTGCCCTGCGCGGCATTTCCGAGCGCAGCATAGATTTGCGGATACTCGCCACCGAGCCCAGCATTCGCTCGTTCTTGCAGGATCCGGCAGATCCGGAGAAACGTGTCGCCGCACGGGAAAGGCTGCGCATGCAGTTCGCCTTTTCCGATTTTTTCAGCAATGCCTTTCTCGTCTCGAATGATGGCACCATCCAGCTGAGTATCGAGGAAAACCCCACATTCATGGCCTTCAACCTGAAGGGCCAACCGCAGTTCGAACGCGCCATCCACACAAGCAGCGCCGATCAATGGTCGGCCGACGAAATCTGGCTCAATCCGCAGGGCAATGATCGGCCCTGCGTGTTGTTCGTTTGCGGCGTTCGCGAACACGGCCTGGAAGGCGGCGATGTCATCGGCGCGCTCTATCTCGAATATGATTGGGGTCGATACGCCAATTCGCTGGTGGAGATGCAGGCGATGTTGCATCAGAATAACCGCAGCGGCGATCGCTTCCTCCTGTTGGACAAGGACGACAATATCGTCGGTAGCTCGGCGGGAGACAGTTTCGGCACCCATTATCCGCTGCAGAAATCCGGCGAGAAACGGGGTTCCTATACTCTAGGCCAAAAGAGCGTCTCCTTCGCCAGGGGCGAAATCGAAAACGGCTTTGGCGGACTGGAGCTGTGCAGCGTGATCGAGCGGGAAATGCGCAGCCCGGAGGAATTGCTGGCCGTTCTGGGGCTGGGCGACGAAAGCGACCGGCCGGACGACGCGGCCCGAAACAAGGCCGCCTGACGGGCATGGAAAAGGGCGCGAAACCCATGCCGATTCCGCAC
Source organism: Parasphingopyxis sp. (assembly GCA_051251675.1). GTDB lineage: Bacteria > Pseudomonadota > Alphaproteobacteria > Sphingomonadales > Sphingomonadaceae > Parasphingopyxis. Next base: position 3,167 of record JBPOET010000092.1, read on the forward strand.
CCTTCCCGATAGCGACAGCCTTTCCTAGTTGAGGCCGCGCACTCTCAACCGATCGATCCGTCCATAGCGAATCCGGCAGGAGAAGCGGCCCTCATCATATCCGGCATTCCGATAATGGCCCCGGCGTCCATAACGGCCATCCTCGACGAGCAACCGGCCCCGGATGCGATACCCGTCACGCCGGCGATCCACTTCGGTAATCTCGGTTACCTGCGCCCGCCCATAGCGCGACGCTTCATGGCGGGCGGCGCGGCGACACTGGCGAATGGCGCGACGGGGGCGCATGCGCTGGCCCTGGTGGCGACGATTGTACCGGCGATCATAATCGTCATTGCGGCCATAGCGGCGATCATAGCGATTATCATCGTCACCATCGGAAACGGCAGCGGCAACTGCAGCAATCCCGCCGAGGATCAATGCGCCGGCAATAACATCTCCGGCATCGACGCCATCACGATCACGGGCCTGAGCTGGAGCGGCGACGGCAAGGGCGGTCGCTGCGGTGGCGCCCATAAGGGTTTTTCCAAGAATGTTCATGTTTGCGGCTCCTTTGCTGCATATAGTTCCTGAAGAACTGCATACGGTTTAGGGAAGCCGCTCTGAGCACCGACTGAACTTGCCTGTAGGGCGCCGTTAATATAATTCGCCTTTTTTATGAATGCGAAAAACCGCCGATATCCGCGCTATTCGGCGTCAGGAACCTCCATTCCAGTCCAATAACCGATAAACGCCCACAGGTCGGCATATTCGGAAATCAGCTGGCGGGTCGGCCTGCCAGCGCCACCCGACGCATGGCCCGAGCGCGTCTCGATCCGAATCAAGCGGGGCCGGTCGCCCAGATCGGCATGCTGCAGGGCCGCGATATATTTGAAGCTGTGCCCCGGGACGACGCGATCGTCGGTATCCGCCGTCGGCACAATGATTGCCGGATAATCTCCGCTCTCGAGGATATTGTGATAGGGCGAATAGCCATAGAGCGTCCGGAAATCCTCCTCGCGATCGGGATGGCCATAATCATCCACCCAATAGCGACCCGCCGTGAACCGGTTGAACCGGAGCATGTCCATCACACCGACCTGGGGGATGGCGGCGGCGAAAAGGTCAGGGCGCTGATTGACCACCGTCCCTATCAACAGCCCGCCATTGGAGCGGCCATGAACGGCCAACTGGTCGGACGAAGTAATGCCCTCGGCGATCAGGAATTCGCCCGCAGCGATGAAATCGTCGAACACATTCTGCTTGTTCTGCAAACGCCCCGCATCATGCCAGGCCGCACCATATTCCCCGCCGCCGCGAATATTGGCGAGCACGAAGACGCCGCCGGACTCCATCCACTGGACGCGCGCGGGAATGAATTCTGGGGTCAGCGAAATATTGAAGCCACCATAACCATAGAGCAAAGTCGGACGGCTCTCGTCGAGATCGAGGTCCGCGCGATGGACGATGAACATCGGAATGCGCGTGCCGTCGGCAGATGCATAAAAGCGCTGCTCGACCACATAGTCAGCCGGATCGAAGGCGACTTCGGGCGCGGCGAAAATATCGGTGTCGCCGGTTGCGCTGTCATAGCGGTAGATCGTTGTCGGCTGGGCGAAACTTTCAAAGGCGAAGAATGTCTCCGGATCGTCCGGGCCGCCGCCAAAACCGCCAAGGCTGCCGATACCAGGCGCCTCCACCGTACTGACCTGATTGCCCTCAAGATCGAAAATCCGCGCCTCGTTGCGCGCATCGACAAGATAGGTGGCGATGATCCGGTCACCGACCAGCGATGCTCCTTCCAGGGTCGCTTCGTTTTCCGGCACCAGTTCGGTGATGACTGGCGTATCGCCGGACACGTCCATCCGTACAATCCGTTCGCGCGGCGCATCGCGGTTCGTGCGGAAATAGAGCATGTCGCCAGAGGACCCCGCCAGATCCCAGTTGTTCTCGAACCCGGTGATGATTGCTCGGACGGGCACATCGTCCTGTGCCAGATCGCCGAGCGTTACCTCATAGGCATCGTCCGTGCCTTCTGACGAATAGATGAGCAACCACCGTTTATCGTCGGTTACCTCGGCAAAATGGTTGAGCCCGGGGCGGTCCGGCGTCGCATAGATGAGTCGGTCTTCGGCCTGGTCGCTGCCGATCGCATGATAGTAGATGGCGTGATTCATGTTGAGCGACTGGAATTCACCCTCAGCCTCGGGCGCGGGGAAGCGCGAATAGACAAATCCGGCCCCGCCCTCGACCCATGCGATATTGGTGAACTTGGCCCATTCAACGGTATCGGTCAGCGTTTCGCCGCTCTCCACGTCGAGGACGCGGATCGTCCGCCAGTCGGTGCCGCCGTCCTCCACGCCATAGGCAATGTAACGGCCATCGGGCGACGGCACCCATTGCGCCATCGCAGTTGTGCCATCCTCCGACCAGCTATTGGGATCGATCACCATCCGGGGTTCGCCATCCAGCCCCTCGCGCATATAGAGGACGGACTGATTCTGAAGGCCGTCATTGCGTGTATAGAAATAGCGATTGCCCCGCTTTTCGGGAATGCCGACCCGCTCATAGTTCCACAGTTCGGCAAGCCGCGCCGCTATGGCATCGCGCCCCGGCAATGTTTCGAGATAGGCATCGGTAACCGCGTTCTGCGCCGTCACCCAGTCCCGCACCGCCGGATCGACCCGCACATCGTTTTCAAGCCAGCGATAGGGATCGGCCACAGCCACGCCGAACTGCTCCTCAACCACATCGCCGCGCCGGGTTTCGGGATAGGCGAGAGGCGTTTCCATAGGCTGGGATCCTTGGGCGCCGGCCAAAGCCGGCATAGCAAGACAGAGTAGCGGGAGGAGTAAACGGGCAGCGGTCATCGGACACCTCAAAGCAAAAGGGACCGCGAGCCTAGCAGCCGCGATCCCTTTAGAAAATCCCGAAATGGGGCGCTGTGAAGCCGGTCCTTAGGCAAGGGCCTCTTCATAGTCTTCGGCCATTTCGACGGGGCCGGAATCCTGGCCCTTGGCGTCTTCGTCCCGGTCGACCAGTTCGATCACGGCCATCGGCGAGGCGTCGGATGCGCGGTAGCCCGCCTTGATGACCCGGCAATAACCGCCGTTACGATCAGCATAGCGCTCGCCCAGAACGTCGAACAGCTTTTTGAGCTGGGTTTCGTCCATCAGGCGCGACATGGCGAGGCGGCGGTTCGAAAGGCCGCCCTTTTTCGCGAGCGTGATCAGTTTTTCGATATAGGGCCTGAGTTCCTTCGCCTTGGGCAAAGTCGTCAGGATCTGCTCATGCTTGATGAGGCCGGCCGCCATGTTGCGGAACATCGCCTTGCGATGGCTCGACGTTTTATTGAGTTTACGGTGCGCTTTTTTGTGACGCATAATTCATTCCTTCGTTCGTTCAGGGGCCGTGCGAGGTACCCCGGACCAGGCGGCAGTTGAAAAGGGTCGCCGCCCAACACCTCTTTTCCGGCCTCATGGCGGGTTCGGCACCGGCCCACTCCCCCTCCCGACCTCCCACTCAGTGTATTCTATGGGAGGT
>JBPOET010000093.1:0-6659 GCA_051251675.1 Parasphingopyxis sp.
GTGCAGGACAATCCGATGCAGCAGCTTCGTCGCAACCGGCAAAAGTTGGCTCTATATACGGCGATCGGGGATTTGTCGGGCCAGTTCACGCTTGAGGATACCGTCGGATTGCTCTCCGATTTTGCCGATTATGCGTTGGACGCGGCGATTGCGGCCGCTTTTGACGAGCGCATGCCGGGAGAGGCGCCTGCCGGTTTCGCTGTCATTGCACTGGGCAAGCATGGCAGCCGCGAATTGAACTATTCCTCGGATATCGACCTGCTGTTTCTCTTCGATCCTGAAACCATGCCGCGCAGGCCGAAAGAGGAGGCGCAGCAGGCTGCCGTCAGGATGGGACGGCGGGTCGCCGAGATCCTGAACCAGCGCACGGGCGACGGTTATGTATTCCGGGTTGATCTGCGGCTCAGGCCATCGCCGGAGGTAACGCCGATCGTACTGACGATCGGTGCTGCGATAGCGCATTATGAAACCAGCGCCGAGCCCTGGGAGCGCGCCGTATTCATTCGGGGGCGCGCAGCTGCCGGGGATATCGCCTTGGGGCAGAGCTTTCTTGATGCCATTCAGCCCTTTGTCTGGCGGCGGTCACTGGATTTCGGCGCGATCCGCGCGATCCGCGCCATGTCCCATCGTATTCGCGACCATTATGCGCAAGGCCAGAAGTTCGGCCCGGGTTTCGACCTCAAAAGAGGGCGGGGGGGCATTCGCGAGATCGAATTCTATGCCCAGATCCACCAGCTCATCCACGGTGGGCGTGAGCCGGAGTTGCGCGCGCCTGCTACGCTGGACGCTCTTTCGGTGCTCGGAGAAGCCGGCCATATTGCGGCGGAAGACAGTATGCAGTTGGCGGCCGCCTATCGCCTGTTTCGGACGGTCGAGCATCGCCTGCAGATGATCGAGGATCAGCAAACGCATAGCCTGCCCACCGATCGGGCGGCGCTGGACCAGGTCGCCCGGCTCCACGCCATGGCGGACGGCGCGACATTGCTGGAATCGCTCTCCGGGCCGGTGGATTATGTCGGTACGCTCTACGATCAACTGGACGACGAACGGCAGGAGAGATTGCCCGGCGATCAGGAGCGCCTCGAAGACACGTTGGAGCAATATGGTTTCGCCGAGCCTCAGGACGCGCGGCGTCGGATTGAGGGATGGCGCGCGGGGCGGCTGCGCTCGACCCAATCCTCGGTGGCGCGCGAGGCGCTGGAGGCGGTATTGCCGTCCCTTGTTTCCGAAATGGGCAAATCGCCGGACCCGACCGGCGTAATCAACCGGTTCGATGTGCTGCTCGATCGCATGCCCAGCGCCGTAAACCTGTTCCGCCTGCTCGAAGCCCGTCCGGGATTGTCGCATATGCTGGTTGCTGTCCTCAGTCACGCACCGGCGCTTGCCGACGAACTCGCGCGCCATGCGGAACTGTTTGACGGCCTGATCGATGCGACGGCTCTGGATCCTCCGGAACCCCTGGATGAGCTGACGGCGCTGCTGGAGAGCCGCAGCGCTTCGGCGGACTATCAACGGCGTCTCGACAATATGCGGCGGTTGGTAGGCGAGGAGCGTTTTGCGCTCGGTGTGCAGTTGATCGAGGGACGAAGCGATCCGCTCGATGTTGCCGCCGGCTATTCGCGCGTTGCCGAAGCCGCACTCAGGATACTCGCCGATGCCGCGGTTGCTGAATTCGAAACCGTACACGGGCGGATCGACGGCTGCGAGCTCGTCATACTGGCGCTTGGCCGATTGGGCGGCGAGGCGCTGACTCATGCTTCCGATCTCGATCTGGTCTATCTGTTTACCGGCGATCATTCCGCGCAATCGGATGGTGAGAGGCCGCTGGGTGCGACCAGCTATTTCCAGCGACTGGCGCAGCGGGTTACGGCCGCGCTCAGCGTGCCGACGGCCGCCGGCCCGTTATACGAGATCGACACCCGGTTGCGGCCTTCGGGCGCGCAAGGATTGCTGGCTGTCTCCTTCGACAGTTTCGAAACCTATCACCGAGACAATGCCTGGACATGGGAACATATGGCTCTGGCGCGCGCGCGGCCCGTCTATGGGTCGCAAGGCGCGCAGGATACGCTACAGGGAATGATAGCGGCGATCCTGCACCGGGAGCGGGAAACAGGGCGGCTGATCGCCGACATTCGCAAGATGCGCGAAGGGATCGCCGAACACAAACCCGCGGCGGGGCCGTTCGACGTCAAGCTAATCGATGGCGGGCTCGTCGATCTCGAATTTTGTGTTCACCTGGTTCAGCTGCGCGATCATGCCGGGCTTCATCCCCAGCTTTCCAATGCCATCGCTGAGCTCGTTGCTGCGGGTTCGATCGATGCCGGATTGGGTGAGGCGCACGATCTGCTCACCCGAATGCTCGTGACGTTGCGGCTTGTTGCTCCAACCTCGAAAAATATCGACAAGGCGAGCCGGGAGCTTGTTGCGCGGCGATGCGGCATGACGGACTGGGACGCGCTGCTTGCGGACTATGCCCGGGCAAGGCAATGCGTGACGAAGGAATGGCACAGGCTTGCCATGATTCAGCAACAGGGAGACCATGAGTGATTGAAGAAGGCCAGATGGCGCCGGATGTGAAATTGCAGCTTTCGGACGAGAGCGAAACAAAACTGAGTGCCTATCGCGGCAAGCCGGTAATATTCTATTTCTATCCCAAGGACGATACGCCGGGCTGTACCAAGGAAGCGATCGCCTTTACCGATCTTGCGGACGAATTCGCAAAGGCCGGCGTGACCATAATCGGCGTTTCAAAGGACCCGCCTGCGAAACATGTAAAATTTGCGGCCAAACATGACCTCAAGATCACCCTCGCGACCGATGTCGACGGCTCGGTGACGGAGAGTTTTGGCGTCTGGGTCGAGAAGAATATGTATGGCCGGAAATATATGGGAATCCAGCGCGCAACCTTTCTGATCGATAGCGATGGCAAGGTCGCCCGCGTCTGGCCCAAGGTCAAGGTCGCCGGGCATGCCGAAGCCGTGCTCGAAGAGGTGAGGGCGCTCTGACGATTCCAGCGACGCAGTCCAGCCTCGCCTCGACCGTGGCCGATGTTCTGCGGACGGCGGATCCCAAAGCGAAAATATTCGCGGCGCGATCGGCGGCGAGAGACTGGCGGCGCGAGCGACTGGCCCACCGGTTCGACGAACCGATGCCGGACAGGCCAGCTCGCCCGGCCCGGCCCGAACTGCTTCCGCCCGCGAAGATGCCCCGCCGCGGAAAGGGGGGATCGGAACGCGGGCGGATCGCGATGCTCCATGCGATCGCGCATATTGAATTTGTCGCCATAGATCTGGCGTTCGACATGATTGGCCGTTTCGGCTCCGAATTTCCGGCCGCATTTGTCGACGACTGGATGCGCGTCGGAGCGGAAGAGGCGATGCACTTTGCGTTGCTGGATCGTCGTCTCAAAGCGCTGGGTTCGGGATATGGCGCGCTACCGGCCCATGACGGTCTGTGGGAAGCCGCCGGGACGACGGCGCATGACGCTTCCGCCCGGCTGGCCATCGTGCCTATGGTGCTGGAGGCGCGCGGACTGGATGTGACTCCGGCGATGATAGAGCGGTTCGCCCAGGCCGGTGACGGGGCGTCGGCAGACATATTGGCGCGGATCATGGATGACGAAATCCGGCATGTCGGATTCGGCGTCAAATGGTTTGAATCATGCTGTGAAACGCTCGATGTTGCGCCGCAGCAACAGTGGAAAAAGCTGGTTTCACGATATTTCGGCGGGCAGCTAAAGCCGCCATTCAACGATTCAGCGCGCCGACAAGCCGGTTTGACCCGGGATTTCTATATGTCGCTTGCCAGCTAGACGCTTCGTTAACAATGTCGCCTCACACCGGAAGCGGGGAGGCACAATACCGTCTCCGGAATGAGCAATTTTCTGGTTTGCGCGTCGGATGGCGCTGCAGATCGCTAGTAACGGGTCGCAAAACCATTATGATTTCACGATTTTTCGCATTCGCCGGACGCTGTGTTTCAGTTCCTGCTTTTGCTTTCGCCGCTGTTCTGGCCGTCTGTGCCGTTTCAGCACCGGCTTCTGCTCAGACTACAACATCTGCCAGCGTCGAAAGTTCCGACGTTCGGGCATTGTTCGCAAGCTGGCGGCAGGATGAGCGCCAACGTCGGGGCGTGATGGCAATCCCGTCTCTGCAGCCTGTCGAAGGGTATCGCCTGACGAGCAGCTATGGCACGCGGAGCGATCCGTTCCGCCGTGGCCGCCGGATGCACAATGGGCTCGATATGGCCGGACCCATCGGCACGCCGATATATGCGACCGCAGATGGCATTGTTGGCCGCGCACAATGGCTTGGCGGTTACGGCAAATATGTGGAAATCAACCATGGCGGCGAGATCCAGACGCGCTACGGCCATATGTCGGCAATTCTCGTCCAGCCAGGCGCGCGCGTCACGCGCGGACAGCTGATCGGCCGGATGGGATCGACAGGCCGCTCGACCGGCAGCCATCTGCATTACGAGGTGCGTATTTCGGGACGCCCGGTCAATCCCGTGCCTTTCCTGACATCCGGCGAATATCTTGCCTCGCTGCCCACGACGAGCAATCCGACAGATGGTCCGGTCGCCGTTGGTGCCGGCCAGTAACTCATTCTCCCATAAACTGTGAAAAAGGGGCTGCCTGCTTGTCGTGGGCGGCCCCTTTCCCTATTTTAGGGACATGACAGACGCCCCCACCATTGATTTGACCTCCTCCGCCGCAGCGCGCGTGGCGGCTATTGCGGATCGTCAGGGCAAGCCAGCAATATTGCGGCTGGCCGTGGACGGCGGTGGATGTGCCGGTTTCCAGTATCGTTTCGAGCTTGCCGACGGCGTGACGGACGACGATGTTCTCACCGAACGGGATGGCGTGCAGCTGGTTGTCGATACGATCAGCCTTGATCTTGTGCGGGGCAGTTCGGTCGATTTTGTCGAAAATCTGGGCGGGGCGGCGTTCCAGGTCAACAATCCCAATGCCCAGTCGGGCTGCGGCTGCGGGACGAGCTTCTCGGTCTAGCTTAAGCAAAGCTGCATGGCACACCGGCGGCCGGCGTCGAATCCATGCGCGATTTCCTCATCCAGTCTGGCTGCGATGGCCGGCGGCGGATTGCGCCATTCCTCGAAACCGAGCTGCGCATAAAAGGGGCCGTTCCAGGGTAGCTCCCGATCGGTTGTCAGCGCTATCCGGTCGAACCGGCAGCGTGCCTCCGTGATACCCGTTTCCATCAGCGCCCGGCCCAGGCCCATCCCCTGATATTCGGACGCCACCGCCAGTTCATCGATATAGAGCAATCTTTCGAGCGGCGTGCCGCACAGAAAACCGGCGCGCTCGCCCTCATGCTCGGCGACCCACAGGGTGCTGCACGATAAAGCACGCTCCAGCGTGGCGTGGTCCAGTGGAGGATCGTCCATGGCGAATTCCATGGCGGTACCGCGAAAAAGTTCGCTGGCGGATAGTTCAATTGCCGCAAGCTCTCGGATATCCGCATACTCGGCCGGTCTGATCGCCATATTCTGCCTTCCCACTGGCTGTTCGCGTTCCGACAAGGCATAAGTGCTCGTCATGAAAATCGCGACCTACAATGTAAACGGCATCAACGCCCGCTTGCCCAGGCTCATCGAATGGCTGGATGAACAGAAACCCGATGTGGTTTGTTTGCAGGAACTGAAAGGCGATGGCGATCGCCTTCCGGTAAAGGCGATAGAAGAAGCCGGATATGGCGGCGTCTGGATGGGGCAGAAGGGTTTCAACGGCGTTGCGATTCTCACGCCGGGCGGCAATCCGCGCGAATATCAGCGGGGCCTTCCCGGAGACCCGGAAGATGAGCAGAGCCGCTATATCGAGGCGGAGATCGGCGATGTCATCGTCGCGTCCATCTACCTGCCCAACGGCAATCCGCAACCCGGACCGAAATTCGATTACAAGCTGGCCTGGATGGAGCGGTTACTGGCGCGCGCCGAGGCGCTGTTTGCGCTTGAGAGGCCGGTAATACTCGCCGGCGACTATAACGTCATTCCCGCGGACAATGATGTCCATTCCCCTGCCGCGATGGCGGACGATGCGCTGACCCAGCCGGAAAGCCGCGCTGCTTTCCAGCGGCTGGGAGCGATGGGCTGGACGGATGCGATCCGGGCGCGCTTTCCGTCCGGCAAGATCTGGACCTATTGGGACTATCAGGCCGGGGCCTGGCAACGCGATGCCGGGCTGAGGATCGATCACCTGATGCTGAGCCCGGTTGCCGCCGACCGCCTCGTCGATGCGGGCGTCGACAAAGAGTATCGGGGCCGGGAAAAGGCTTCCGACCATACGCCGGTATGGGTCACGCTCGCCGATTGAGGCGGCCGGGTTGCGCTAAAGGGCTTTTTCGTAGATCGAATAGGTTCGGTTGATCTCGCCATTGATGGCATCGGCGATGGCGTTCATGCCCTGATTGTCTTCGAGGATCCAACCGACTTCGGCCCGGTCTGCGCCATAATTGTTGACGCCGCGCTCGCGGATTGTTTCGATCATCATGAAAGCCAGCTGGCTGGCAAGCCTGCTGTTCTGATGTTTTTGCGCGACACCCATCAGGGGAACGCGATAGCCCGACCAACGCTTTTTCCAGAGCCCGTAAAGCAGCTTCGCCCAGTTGAACGGCAGCAAAGAGCCGCCGCTGGTCTTGAGC
>JBPOET010000094.1:0-6654 GCA_051251675.1 Parasphingopyxis sp.
CCTATGGCGTAAACGGCGCCTGGATTGTCAGTCCCGACGACGAGCGGGCCCATGGCCAGGACGAGCGCCTTCCCGTGCAGAGTCTGTACGACAATATCGACCACTGGACGGACCTTATCCGGGCCCTTGCCGACTAGCTTTCCCGCCCCGATCAGATTGATCGCATTTTTGCACGTGCGAATGGTTGCCGACTCAGGTCTCACCGTCTAAGCCCGGCGCGTTTCAGGGACGTTAGCCAGCAGACAAGAGGATAATCATGGCCCGCAAAAAGATCGCGCTTATTGGTGCAGGTATGATCGGCGGCACGCTCGCCCATCTCGCCGCAATGAAGGAAATGGGCGATGTCGTCCTGTTCGATATTGCCGAGGGCATGCCGCAGGGCAAGGCGCTCGATTTGGCGCAGGCAGGTCCGGTCGAAGGCTATGACAGCACGCTGAAAGGCACGCAGGATTATGCCGACATAGCGGGCGCCGATGTGTGCATTGTGACCGCCGGCGTGGCGCGCAAGCCCGGCATGAGCCGCGACGATCTGATCGAAATCAATCTCAAGGTCATGAAATCGGTCGGCGAGGGCATCAAAACCCATGCTCCGGACGCTTTCGTTATCTGCATCACCAACCCGCTTGATGCGATGGTATGGGCGCTGCGCGAATTTTCCGGCCTCCCGCACAACAAGGTATGCGGTATGGCAGGCGTGCTCGATAGCGCACGGTTCCGCCATTTCCTTGCCGACGAATTCGGCGTGTCGGTCGAAGACGTCACTGCCTTTGTGCTTGGCGGCCATGGCGACACGATGGTGCCGGTTCCGGCTTATTCGACCGTTGGCGGCATTCCCATTCCCGACCTTATCAAGATGGGCTGGTCGACGCAGGAAAAGATCGACGCGATTGTCGACCGGACCCGCAAGGGCGGTGGCGAGATTGTCGGCCTGCTTGGCAATGGCAGTGCCTATTACGCGCCGGCGACGAGCGCGATCATGATGGCGGAGAGCTATCTGAAGGACAAGAAGCGGGTTCTGCCCGCCGCTGCGCATCTGACCGGCGAATATGGCGTCGACGATCTTTATGTCGGCGTGCCGACCATTATCGGCGCCAACGGCGTGGAGCGGGTGATCGAGATCGAACTCGGCGACGAGGCGCGTTCGAACTTCAACGTTTCGGTCGATGCGGTCAAAGAACTGCTTGAGGTCTGTAAAGGCCTTGACGGTTCGCTCGCCTAATATTCTTCCCCAGAAAACAGGACAGCCAGCACGATGAGCATTCTCGTCGATAAGAATACCAAGGTCATCACCCAGGGGATGACCGGCGATACCGGAACCTTCCACACCCAGCAGGGTCTGGATTACGGCACGAAGATGGTCGCCGGCGTAACGCCGGGCAAAGGCGGGACCGAGCATATCGGTCTGCCGGTTTTCGACACGGTTGCCGAAGCCCGTGATGCGACCGGGGCCGATGCCAGCGTTGTCTATGTGCCGCCCAAATTCGCCGCAGCCTCGATCATCGAAGCAATTGAAGCGGAAATTCCGCTGATCGTTGCCATTACCGAAGGCATTCCGGTGCTCGACATGGTGACGGTAAAGGCGAAGTTGGAACAGTCCAGCTCGCGCCTCATCGGCCCGAACTGTCCGGGTGTCCTCACGCCGAACGAGTGCAAGATCGGGATCATGCCCGGCAGCATCTTCTCCAAAGGCTCGGTTGGCGTCGTCAGCCGTTCCGGCACGCTGACCTATGAAGCCGTGCACCAGACCACAGCGGTTGGTCTGGGCCAGTCGACGGCGGTTGGCATCGGCGGCGATCCGGTGAACGGCACCAATTTTATCGACGTGCTCGAGATGTTTCTCGCAGATGACGAAACAGAATCGATTGTCATGATCGGCGAGATCGGCGGCAGCGCGGAAGAGGAGGCTGCGCAGTTCCTGGCCGACGAAGCCAAGGCTGGCCGCTCCAAGCCCACCGTTGGCTTTATCGCGGGCCGCACTGCGCCTCCCGGTAGGCGCATGGGTCATGCCGGTGCGATCGTTTCCGGCGGACAGGGCGGGGCTGACGACAAGATTGCCGCGATGGAGGCGGCGGGCATTTCCGTTTCCCCAAGCCCGTCCGAGCTCGGCACCACACTCGCGGCGTTGCTCAAAGGTTGATAAAGACGGCTCCCAACGCCAGTTTGACGGTGTGGGACAGCTAAGGATCACAGTTCATGGGCTATGAGGGCGTAGACTTCTCAGAGCTGGAAGGCGTCAGTCCCTCCTTCGTTGAAGCATTGTATCGGCGTTACATAGAGAATCCGAACGCCATCGACGCGAGCTGGCGGGCCTTTTTCGATGGGTTGGAGGAAGCGGCAAGCGGGCCGAGCTGGCGGCGCGCCAACTGGCCGCTGACAGGCACCGATACGCTGACGGCCGGGCTCGATCCGACCCAGATGACAATCGCCGAACCCGTTGCCGCGCCATCGGCTCCGTCCTATTCGCGTGCGAAACTGTCGGCCGATGAAATTGAGCGGGCTGCGGGTAACTCGATCCGTGCCATGATGCTGATCCGCACCTATCGTGTGCGCGGCCATCTTGCCGCGGATCTCGATCCGCTGAAACTGCACGAAAGGGATCTGCCGGCCGATCTTACGCCGGAATTTCATGGCTTCGTCGAAAGCGATCTCGACAAGCCGGTGTATCTGGGCGGAGCGCTGGGCCTTGAAAGCGCGACGGTTCGGGAAATCGTGGCGATCCTGCGCGACAATTATTGCGGTCCTGTCGGCCTCGAATATATGCATATCAACGACCTGGAGGAACGCCGGTTTCTGCAGGAGCGGATGGAGGGCAAGGAAAATTCCATCCAGTTCACGCCCGAGGGCAAGCAGGCCATTCTTCGCAAGGTGATTGAGGCCGAGCAATGGGAAGCATTTCTCGGCAAGAAATATGTGGGCACCAAACGCTTCGGGCTCGACGGCGGCGAATCCATGATCCCGGCGCTTGAGGCGATCATCAAATATGGCGGCGCGGACGGCGTCGAAGAGATGGTATTCGGCATGGCGCATCGCGGCCGGTTGAACGTGCTCGCCAATGTGATGGCCAAACCCTATCGCGTTATTTTTCACGAATTTGCCGGTGGCGCGGCCAATCCTGAAGATGTCGGCGGTTCCGGCGACGTCAAATATCACCTCGGCACGTCAACGGACCGGGAATTTGACGGGATCAGCGTCCATATGTCGCTGGTTCCCAACCCCTCGCATCTCGAGGCGGTCGATCCAGTCGTGCTGGGCAAAGTGCGCGCAACGCAGGTCATGCGCGACGATCTGGCGGACCATAAGGAAGTGCTGCCGATCCTGCTCCATGGCGATGCCGCCTTTGCCGGGCAGGGTATTGTTGCAGAATGCTTCGGTTTTTCCGGCATTCGCGGATACAATACGGGCGGCTGCATTCATTTCGTCATCAACAATCAGATCGGTTTCACGACAAGCCCGCAATTTGCGCGCTCATCTCCCTATCCGTCGGATATCGCGAAGATGGTCCAGGCGCCGATCCTCCATGTGAACGGGGACGATCCCGAAGCGGTTACCTTCGCCTGCAAGCTCGCCATCGAATTTCGCCAGACCTTCGGCCGCGATGTAGTGATCGACATGTGGTGCTACCGGCGCTTCGGTCACAATGAAGGCGATGAACCGAGTTTCACCCAGCCGGTTATGTACAAGGCGATCCGATCGCACCCCAAAGTGTCGAAAATTTATGGCGATCGGCTGGTCACCGAAGGCGTGATCGATGAAGACTGGGTCGATGGCACCATTGACGAGTTTAACGCTCTGCTCGAGGACGAGTTTGAGGCGGGAAACAATTATCTGCCGAACAAGGCTGACTGGTTTGGCGGTCGCTGGGGCGGCCTCGGTGCACCGGCCGATCCCGAAACGGCGCGGCGGGGGATCGTATCCGGAGTCGAGGAAAGCACGTTACGGTCGATCGGCGATATTCTGACGACCGTTCCCGAAGACGTGCATATCCACAAAACTCTCGGCCGTATTCTCGATGCCAAGCGGGCGATGTTCGAAACCGGCGAGAATTTCGACTGGGCAACGGCGGAAGCGCTTGCCTATGGCACGCTGGTACATGAGGATTATCATGTTCGCCTTTCGGGTCAGGATTCAGGGCGCGGCACGTTCAGCCAGCGCCATGCCGAATGGGTCGATCAGAATACGGCAGAGCGCTATACGCCGCTCGAACATGTGCCGGGCGGCCGGTTCGAGGTGCTGAATAGCCCGCTTTCCGAATATGGCGTGCTGGGATTCGAATATGGCTATGCCCTGGCCGATCCGAAGACGCTCGTGCTCTGGGAAGCGCAGTTCGGCGATTTCGCCAATGGCGCGCAGATCATGATCGATCAGTTCATTGCGAGCGGTGAGGCCAAATGGCTTCGCGCCAACGGTCTCGTGATGCTTTTGCCGCACGGTTATGAAGGGCAGGGGCCTGAGCATAGCTCGGCGCGGCTCGAACGCTTCCTGCAGCTGTGCGCGGGCGACAATATGCAGGTCGCCAATATCACCGAGCCTGCCAATTATTTCCACGTGCTCCGGCGGCAGATGCTGCGGCCGTTCCGCAAACCGCTGGTCATAATGACGCCCAAGTCACTGCTTCGGCACAAGGCAGCGGTTTCGAATATCGAAGATTTCCTGGGCGACAGCCATTTCATGCGGATCAAGTCCGATCCCAGCGCGCCCGCGGATAAAGACGTCAAACGGCTCGTTCTGTGTTCGGGTAAAGTGGCCTATGACCTGTTCGAAGCCCGCGATGCGGCAAAAGACAAGAATACGGCGATCGTGCGGCTTGAGCAGCTTTATCCCTTCCCGGGCGAACCGCTGGTGGTGCGGCTGAAACGGATGACCAATCTCGAAACGGTGGTCTGGGCGCAGGAAGAACCGAAGAACCAGGGTGCATGGATGTTCGCACGCCACTATATCGAGGAATGTCTGGAAGAAGCCGGTGTCGGCACCGACCGGGCGGAATATGCAGGACGCGAGCCCAGTGCTTCGCCGGCAACCGGCCTCGCCAAACGCCACAAGGAACAGCAGGAGGCGCTTGTCGCAGCCGCTTTGGGCCACAGTCAGGGAAAGAAATAACATGGCAACCGATGTTCAGGTCCCGACACTGGGAGAATCGATCACCGAGGCAACGCTCGGGGAGTGGCTGAAACAGCCCGGCGAAACCGTTGGCCGGGATGAGCCCATCGCCAGCCTGGAAACCGACAAGGTGGCCGTAGAAGTGCCGTCGCCCGTAGCCGGTGTGCTCCAGGAGCATGTGGTCGCGGTCGGCGACACGATTGAGGTCGGTGCGGTCATCGCGCGGATCGGCGACAGCAAGGGCGCTGCGCCAGCCAAGACGGAGGCGGCCAAGGATGCGCCCGGCAAGTCTGCGCCGACGCCCTCCGAAGCAACAGCGCCCACCGTCGATTCCGACAGCCAGCCGCTCACCCTGTCACCGGCTGTTCGCCGGCTGGTGCTCGAACACGGTGTCGATCCTTCGAAAATTCATGGTACCGGCAAAGATGGCCGATTGACAAAGGACGACGTGCTGGCGGCCGCCAAAGCCGAAAAGGCGGAAGCGCGCGAGCCGAGTATGGAGCGGGTTGAACCGGCAGTTGCGGCACCGGCCGCATCGGGCGAGCGCCGTGAGGAGCGCGTGCGGATGACGCGCCTGCGTCAGACGATCGCCAAGCGCCTGAAGGATGCCCAAAACACGGCGGCTTTGCTCACCACCTTCAACGATGTCGACATGACTGCGGTCATGGATGCCCGCAAGCAGTATAAGGAACTGTTCGAGAAGAAGCATGGCATCCGCCTCGGGTTCATGGGGTTCTTCGTACAGGCGGCCTGCCTTGCCCTTCGCGATGTACCGTCGGTCAATGCACGCATCGATGGCGATGAGATCGTCTATCACGATTATGTCGATGTTTCGGTTGCGGTTTCCGCTCCTAATGGCCTTGTCGTTCCCGTTATCCGCAATGCGGACCAGATGACGTTCGCCGAGATTGAGAATACGATCGCCGATTTCGGCCAACGCGCCAAAGATGGTTCGCTCTCGATGGACGAGATGAAGGGCGGCACATTCACAATTTCCAATGGCGGTGTGTTCGGCTCCCTGCTGTCCACGCCGATCATAAACCCTCCGCAGTCCGCCGTGCTCGGCATGCACCGCATAGAGCAGCGACCGGTCGTCATGCCCGACGGCTCCATTGCGGCGCGGCCGATGATGTATCTTGCGCTTTCCTACGATCACCGCCTCGTCGATGGCCGCGAGGCAGTGACCGCACTGGTGCGCATGAAGGAAGCGCTTGAAGATCCGATGCGGCTGCTGATCGATCTCTAGAAATATGCGCTGGGTGCTTGAGGAAGAATAATGGCTGATACGACTTACGATTATGATGTCCTGATCATCGGCTCCGGGCCGGGCGGTTATGTGGCGGCAATTCGCGCGGCGCAGCTCGGCCTGAAAACGGCCTGCGCAGAAAGCCGCGAAACGCTGGGCGGCACTTGCCTCAACGTCGGCTGTATTCCGTCCAAGGCGATGCTCCACGCGTCCGAACTGTACGAAGAAGCCAATTCAGGCGCACTCGAGAAATTCGGCGTGAAGGTAACGGGTACGAAGCTCGATCTGCCCCAGATGCTGTCCGAAAAGGA
>JBPOET010000095.1:0-6548 GCA_051251675.1 Parasphingopyxis sp.
GGATACACTCGTGGGAGGTCGGGAGGGGGAGAGGGCCGGTGCGGCGCCTGAACGAAGTGAAGGTCTGACAAACAATCCCGGTGCCGCGCGCGGCCGTCAGCTTGGGTCTGCCAAAAAACCCTACAATCTAAACCTTTTCCTCCGGATTGATCTCGCTTTTCCAGCTATCCGTCAGCCGGCGCATGATCGCCTCTACCGGCCCGCGGTCGAACCGGCGTCGCCAGAGCGTCGAGGCGATGATCATGGCGATGTAGAAAAGCGCCGAATAGCCGATGATCCATTCGAGCGTCTGATGCGGCTTGTATCCGGCCCAGCCGACCGCCCAGACACCGACCGTGCCGTGCAGGATATAGATGGTCAGCGCGAGCTGCCCGGTATGGACGAGCGGCATGATCCAGCGGCGCTCGGCGAAGCGATCTCCGAAGGAAAGACACAGCGACACGATGGCCATGCCCCAGCCGATGCCGACCGCCAGGAAGAGCGGCATTGGCGGATAGGGGGCGGTGCCGAGCAACAGGCTCGCCTCTTCCAAATCGATCGTCTGCGACACATCCTCCATCAGCTTGAAGAGCCCCATGTCGAGCGCGAGATAGGCAATGCCCTCGGCCGCCAGCGCCATCACGATCCCGCCGATCAGCATTTTCCGGCGAATGGCGGGATCGCTCATGTCGAGCCGCCCCAGAAGCATCCCGGCGATCATGAAGCCGATCCAGGGCGTTACCGGATGATAGCCCTGGAAGAAGAAATCGATCAGCACTTCGCGGACCGTGAACTCGCTCGTCGTCGCCCAGAAGGGAATCCCATATTGGGCGGGCAGGACATAATAGAGAACCGGAAAGACAAGGGTGACGAACAGGCCGGCGAGCACGAGGTTCCGGTTGGAAACGGTGAGCAGGACTGCGGCAAACATCAGATAGATGCCGTAAAAGTGCAGGATGTCATATTCCCAGATCTGCCGGAACAGGAGACCGATCGCCAAAAGAAATGCCGCGCGGCGCAGCAGGTTGAACCGGTCCTCGCGAATATCCGCGCGCTCCCCGGAAAGGCGCCCCTTGCGGGAGAGGAGCGAAATCCCGATGCCGGCCAAGAGCACGAAGAGCGCCGCGGCCCGGCCATTGACCATGCCGGAGACGGTTTCGAGCCATTCCGGGCTCTCGCCGGTGATATGGAAGGTGGAACGATAATTGACCGTGATCATGCCGAAAATCGCAAAGGCGCGGGCAATGTCGAATCCGATGATGCGGCGGGCGGTGCGGCCCTCTTCGGCGGGCCGCGTTTCAGCAAGACCGCTTTGTGCGGCCGTCTTCGCCTCGCCGGTCATTGCGTTTTACCGGACTGGTTCGGGCCGCTTCCGCGACCGATCGGATCGGCGCTGAATCCGACATCCCGGTCCGTATGGCGTTCGGCCCCGCGGCCTTCGCCGACCGGATCGGCATGACGGCCCCGGTCGCTGTCGGTGATCGGACCATTACCATTGCCGCATCCGGCGGGATCGGCCGTCGCGCCGCCATCGCTGTCGCTGACGCCGGTATGGCCGCCCGTGCGTCCGGCCCCGGCCTCGTCGGCATTGGCGCCGCCATCGCAATCGGTGAGACCCGCAGCCCGGGCGGTTTTGCCCTCCGGGGCCTTGCAGCCCGTAACCAGTGCGCCCGCGCCGATCAGCAGCGTCGTGCTGCCAGCAACACGGGACAGGAAAGAGCGCCGCGTAAACGCGCGCATGTCAGGATTTTCGATAATGACAATTCCCCCTTTTCCCCGCGATAGATGCCGATCGGCATCAACGCAATTGTTGCGACCACAGGGGCTAGTCTAAAGCGATGCCGTCGGGCATAGGGCCCGCGATGGCGACTCAGCGCTCCCTTTTCAGACTGCTGCGCAAGGACCGGTTCACGATCCTTGCGGCGATGCTGTTATTTGCCCAGGCGATCGTCCCCAGCGGCTTCATGCCCGTCTTCGCAAAAGACGGCCCAACGATCATGCTGTGTTCAGGGCAGGGGCTCGGCCTTCAGGCCGCCGCCCTGCCTGCCGATGCCTCCGCCGCCATGCTTGCTCTCGCCGATGCGCTCGACGATGACGAGACGCCGGCGGAAACCGATACTGCGCCCTGCGACTATGCGGCGGCGCCCAACCCGATCAGCGTGCCGCCCGCCTTTTCGGGCGCGGCGGTACCGGTCATCCGGATCGACGGCATTTTCCCACCCGCCGGCCTTGTCGCCATCGGCGCCGGGCTCGCCGCTCCCCCACCGCCGCAAACCGGGCCGCCCGCCACCTTCTGAACCGACCAATATGCGCCTTTCCGGGCGCAGCGATTTTCGATTCAGCAAGGATAAATTTTGTGAAATACGCTTCTCTCGCGGTCCTTTCGGCCGCGCTTCTCACGACTCCCCTCGCCGCCCATGAGGGCACCCATGCCAATGGCCATGCGCCGATCGGCGTCATGGGAGACCATACCCATAATGCCGGCGAGGTGATGTTCTCCTACCGGTTCATGCATATGGAAGGGTCTGGCAACCAGGTCGGCACGGACTCCATTTCCTCCGACGATATCGTCACCACCGTTCCGAACCGCTTTGCCGGAATGCCCGGCCAGCCGCCCACCCTGCGCGTCGTTCCGCAGGAAATGCGCATGGAAATGCACATGATCGGCATGATGTATGCGCCTGTCGACTGGATGACGCTGATCGCGTCCGGCCGCTACATGACCCGGGAAATGGAATCGACCACCTATCAGGGGCCGGTGGGGACCACCGTGCTCGGCGGCTCCGAGCTCTCGGTCGACGGTTTTGGCGACATGGTCGTCGGGGCGCTCTTTCCGCTGTCGAAAGTGGAAGGCGATCATGAAATCGTCGCCCGCGCCGCGATCAGCATCCCGACCGGCTCGACAACCCAGACCGGCGAAATGCTGACGCCGATGGGCACGACCCGGACGATGCGGCTGGCCTATCCGATGCAGCCTGGATCGGGGACATGGGATCTCAAACCCGCCATCACCTATCGGGGCTATGCGGGCCAGATCGGCTGGGGCGCACAATATAACGCGACGATCCGGCTCGGTACGAACGACCAGGGCTATAGCCGGGGAGACGTGCATGAGGTGACGGGTTGGGTCAGCTACGAACCGGCGCGCTGGATCAGCCTGTCCGGCCGGCTCGCCGCGCGAACGACCGGCAGGATCGACGGTATGGACCCGGCGATCATGGGCCCGAACCAGGCCGCCAACCCGGATTTCCAGGGCGGCGAACGCGTCGATGCCTTTTTCGGCATCAACCTCGCTGCCCAGGGATCACTTGATGGTCAGCGGCTCGGTATCGAGATCGGTGCGCCCATCCATCAGGACGTAAACGGCCCGCAGATGACCGGCGACTGGTCGCTGACGGTCGGCTGGCAGGGCAGCTTCTAGCCGGCGGTATCGCCTCCGGCGCTTGCGGTTTCCGTTTCGGCGGAACCGGCGCCGGGGGCGTCCGCTTCATCGCGTTCACGCTTCCTGTCCCAGAGATATTTGGCGACGAGCCCGCCGCCGACCAGCGCTGCTCCGGGCAGAGAGCGCGTCGCAACGCGCGCTGCGATCAGGCCGATGCCCGCACCGAGCAGCCCGCGCCCCGCCGTCCGGTTGCGGACATGGCCGCCCACCGCGCCGCGGGCGATTTCCCTGAAAATGCTCATTCCTTATTCTCCAGCGGTACGGGTTCCTTGAACGTATGGGTGATATAGGGGAAGGGAATTTCGATGCCAGCCTTGTCCAGCGCTGCTTTCACCGCGCGGACGACCTGATCGCGGCTTTCATGGCCCGCGCGCGGCGTGGAGCCCGACCACCAGCGGATCAGATAATCGACCGAGCTGGAATTGAATTCTTTCGCGAAGACATCGACGCCGCGATCCGTATCGACCTTGTCGCAGCCCCTCACCGCCTCTTCGATAACCTCGGCCGCTTCATCGAGATCGACATCGTACGCGACGCCGCAGACGACCTCGTGCCGCCGCCCGTCCATGTCGGTAAAAATCTCGACCGGGTTCTTGAACAGCATGGAATTGGGAACGATCGTGACTTCGTTGGAAAGCTTGCGAACATAGGTTTCGCGCAGGTTGATCGCCTCGACCTTGCCGGAAATGCCCTCGCATTCGATGACATCGCCGATCCGCATCTTCTCCCGGATCATGATCAGCACGCCGGCGAGGAAATTTTCGAAGATGTCCTGAAAGGCAAAGCCGATCGCCACCGCTCCGATGCCGAGACCGGCAATGATGCTCGCCGCGGTAACGCCGGGCAGGATGATGGCCGCGGCCGCAAACAGGCCGACAAACCAGATCAGGATTGTCACCGCCGTTTCGACAAGCGTCAGCAGGCTGGGCCGGATATCGGTGCGCCCGATAAAGCGGTGCGCTATCCTGCGCCCGCCCTTGGCGATAAGCCAGGTAAGGATGAGAATGACCAGCCCGACCGCCAGCTGCGGCAGCATCCGCACGGTCGTCTCGGCCATGTCGCCGAGCTGGTCCTGCAATATCGTCAGAAAATTCGCGTCCATCATCGCCCCTTTTGGTTCCCGTTACCCTTTCAACGGAGCAAAGGGGGCGATTGTTCCGCCGCGAAGGCCGCCTTCCCTAGCGGCCGAGCATCTTCTCCGGCCTGACAACCCGGTCGAACGTCTCTTCGTCGACCAGGCCGAGATCGAGCCCGGCCTCTTTCAGCGTCATGCCTTTCTTGTGCGCATGTTTGGCGATGCCGGCAGCGTTGTCATAGCCGATTTCCGGCGCCAGCGCGGTCACCAGCATCAGCGAACGACCGACCAGTTCGGCGATCTTCTCCTCATTGGCTTCGATCCCCTCGACACAGCGTTCGGCGAAGCTCGTCATGCCGGTCGCCATCAGTTCGATCGAGCGAAGCACATTGGCGCCGATCAGCGGCATGAAGACATTGAGTTCGAAATGCCCCTGCATACCGCCCACGGTGACGGCCTGATGGTTACCGATAACCTGGGCGGCGACCATGGTCAGGCTTTCGCACTGGGTCGGGTTGACCTTGCCCGGCATGATCGAGCTGCCCGGTTCATTGGCCGGCAGAGACAGTTCGCCGAGCCCCGAACGCGGGCCGGAACCCAGAAAACGGATATCGTTGGCGATCTTGTTCAGCGCCACGGCCAGCGTGTTGAGCGCGCCGGAGAAGAAGACGAGCCCGTCTTTGGCGGCCAGCTGCTCGAACTTGTTGGGCGCGCTTTCGAACGCGAAACCGGTGATGTCGCTGATCGCCCCGGCCATGTCCGTCGCCCAGCCTTCCGGGGCGTTCAGCCCGGTGCCGACCGCCGTGCCGCCAATGGCGAGCTTCGCGATATTGCCCGTAAGCGCGCCTTCGATCCGCGCCTTGCAGCTGACAAGCTGCGCCGCATAGCCGGAAAATTCCTGGCCCAGGGTCAGCGGCGTCGCATCCTGGGTGTGGGTGCGTCCGATCTTGACGATATGATCCCAGGCCTCGGCCTTGGCCGTCAGCGCAGCGATCAGGATATCCAGCGCGGGAATCAACCGATCGCGCGTCGCCAGCGCGGTCGAGACATGGAGCGCGGTCGGGAAGCTGTCGTTCGAGCTTTGCGACATGTTCACATGATCGTTGGGGTGGACCGGCGATTTGCCGCCCCGCGCCCCGGCCAGCGTCTCATTGGCGATCCCGGCGATAACCTCGTTGACGTTCATATTGGTCTGGGTGCCGCTGCCCGTCTGGAAGATGGTCAGCGGAAATTCGCCGTCATGACTGCCGGAGCGGATGGCCGTCGCCGCCGCCTCGATCGCATCGGCCAGCCCGGCATCGAGACCATGTTTCTTGTTCACACGCGCCGCTGCCTGTTTGACCGCTGCCTGGGCATGGACAATGCCGATCGGCATCCGTTCGCTTGCGCCAAAGGGGAAATTCTCAAGGCTCCGCTGGGTCTGCGCGCCCCAATAGGCGCTCGCGGGCACTTCGATCGGGCCGATAGAGTCGGTTTCGGTGCGGGTTTCGGTGGTCATGGAGTATCAGGTCCCTGTGATTAGGCCGGAACACAATAGTTGCGGAGCGGCCGCTATTTCTTCCGTTTGAAATCCACCGCGACGACATTGGAGCCGTCTTCGATAGGCTCGGCGGCGGGCGGATCGTTTTCGGCATGGTCATTGGGCGCACGATCGTCGCCCTGCGCCTGGAACTGCAACGCGAAATTCACCGCCGGATCGACAAAGCCCGTGATCGCCGCAAAGGGCACCACGAGTGTCGAGGGGATATCGCTGAAGCTCAGCCCGACCGAAAAGCCTTCGTCATCGACCGTCAGATCCCAGAAGCGCTTCTGCAGGACGATCGTCATCTCGTCCGGGAAGCGTTCGAGCAGATGGCCGGGAATATCGACGCCCGGCGCCCGCGTCTTGAACGTGATGTAGAAATGATGCTCGCCGGGCAGATCGCCGGCATCGCCGACTTCGCTCAGCACCCGGCCGACCACGGCACGCAGCGCTTCCTGTACGATCTCGTCATAGGGAATCAGGCTGTCAGGTGTGTCGTCGGTCATGGCGTTTTGGTGAACGGCTGGAGC
>JBPOET010000096.1:0-6512 GCA_051251675.1 Parasphingopyxis sp.
GCTCAGGATTCTGGACATGGAGGAAAGCACCGCGAGACGCCTGCTCGGAGTAATACTGGCGGAGCATTGAGTCGTCGTCGGCATCGTCGCAGCGGAAGCTTGCAGATCGCGGAGGCCCGTTCGTCGAGCCGATACTGGCCAACATGCGCGGCGCGCCTTAATCCATGGCGATAACCGATAGGGGAGACGGCAAGATGCGCGCATTGATTTTGGCTTTGGCTCTGGGAACCGCCATGCCGGCCTGGGCGGCGCCGGATGACGATCTGGGAACATTGATGGACGAAGTCTGGGCTTCGGCCTTGCGCGATAGCCCGGTCATGGCGACCCGGGTCGGTGTGCATGACTATGACGACCAGGTCTTCGATATCAGCCTCGCCGCCCAGGATCGCCGTGCTGCAGAGGCTCAGGCTTATCGTGACCGGCTGCGCGCGATCCCGCAGGATCAACTCTCGGCCGATGGACAAACCAATTTCGGCATATTGGACCGCCTGTTGAGCGAGACGGTCGAGGGCAATGGCTTTGGCCAGCGCGTGATGCTGTTCACCACCTATAGCGGCTGGCACCAGAGTTTCGCCGGGCTGGCGAATGCCCTGTCGTTCCAGACGCCCGCCGATTTCGAAAGCTATCTCACCCGCCTCAGCCTGTATCCGACGATCAACGACGAGGCGATCGCGATCAGCACCCAGGCGGTCGAACAGGGTTATACGCTGCCTTGCGCGGTTCTGGACGGTTATGAACGCTCGATCTCGGGCGTGATCGGCGACGATCCCCTGGCGTCGCGCTTCTATGCACCGTTTACGCGCCCGCGCCCGTCTGGCGTGAGCGAGGAAGCCTTTGCCGGATACGCGGCGCGCGCGCGCGACATCATCGCAAATGTCCTGGCTCCGGAATATGCCGAACATCTGGAATGGTATCTGAACGTCTATCAACCGGCCTGCCGCGAAGAAGTCGGCATTTCGGCGCAAGAGGGCGGCGCCGACTTTTACGCATTCCGCGTCCGGCAGATGACGACCACTGACCTCAGCCCGCAGGAAATCCACGATATCGGCCTGTCCGAAGTCGCCCGGATCCGCGCCGAGATGGAAGCGGTTACCGAGGAAGCGGGGTTCGAAACCCGCGAAGCCTATATCGAGCATCTGCGCACCGACCCGCAATATTATGCCGAGACGCCGGAAGAGCTGATGGCTGCCGTTGCCTTGCAGGCCAAGGAGATTGACGGGTTGATGCCGACCATGTTCGCAACCCTGCCCAGGCTGCCCTACGGCATCCGCGCAATTCCGGACGAAATCGCCGAAGGCACGACGACGGCCTATTACAGCCCCGGCTCGCCGGAGAGCGGCATCGCGGGCACATATTACGTCAATACATCGCTGCTCGACCAGCGGCCCTTATGGGAAATTCCTGCGCTCACCGCGCATGAGGGCGTACCGGGGCATCACAACCAGATCGCCCTGCAGCAGGAAATCGACATGCATCCGCTGCGCCAGAATCTTGCCTTCTTTACCGCCTTTACCGAAGGCTGGGGGCTGTATTCGGAGCGTATCGGCATCGAGATGGGACTCTACGATACCCCTGCCGAGAATATGGGTAGGCTAAGCTATGAGATGTGGCGCGCCTGCCGGCTTGTCGTCGACACCGGCATCCATGCGCTCGGCTGGTCCAAGGAACAGGCGATCGCCTTTATGAGCGAGAATACGGCGCTGACCGACGCGAATATCGAAGCGGAGGTCAATCGCTATATCAGCTGGCCGGGTCAGGCGCTCGGTTACAAGATGGGCGAACTCAGGATTCGCGCATTGCGGGCCCGGGCCGAAGCGGCGCTGGGCGAGAATTTCGATATCAGGCATTTTCACGATGCCGTGATCGGGCAGGGGTCGGTTCCGCTCGATGTGCTGGAAGGGCAGATCGACCGCTGGATCGCGGCGCAACTTTCCGAGCTGGACGGCTAAGCGCTCCGTGCCGGTCGTGGCCCGCTAGAATTCAAGCAATGCGCCGCGTTCCGCGCGGGCCGAACGGAGCAATTCCTGGGTGCAGCCGGTGAAGCCGCCGGGGCCGACGGGCGAACAGCTCATCGTGCCGCCTCTGCCAACATATTCAACGCTTTGCGAGCGGGCGAGCCAGCTCTCATTGGCGGCGAGATCCCGCGTGTCGCGCAATTCCGGAGGGATGCGATAGCGTTCGCTTTCGTCACGACGAACGCAAACGACGATGATCTCGCCATTGCTTGTCGTGCATTCCTCGTCGCCATAGACGATCTGCATCCGGACATTATTCTGCGCGGCTGCCGGCGCGGAGGGAATAATGGCCAAGGCCCCAACAAGTGCCGTGGCGGCAAGCAAACGCGTCATTATCTTCTCCTATTGCAGCCTCAACGCTACAGCCTTTGGCTGGGTCTTCGCAAGATGGCTTAATCAATATTGCCCGATGCTGAACTGGTCAAAACCGTCAAATCCGCTTTGCGGCCGCGATGGCTATGCGGCATCCCAGGCGGATAGCGCCGGACAGGAAGGGGTAGCCCGGGGCCTGTTCCGCACCTTCGGCAAGTGCGGTTTCGCGATGTTCGACCTCTTCGGCCTGAAATTCGGCGATCATGGAGCTGAGTTCGGGATCGGAATCGCCAAGTTCCTCAAGCTGCTCGCTATAATGGAGATCGATTTCGGTTTCGATGGCCGCGGTGCAGGCCATGGCCGCTTCGGGTCCGAGCAGCGCCGTGGCTGCGCCAAGCGCAAAGCCGGCGCGGTCCCATAAAGGCTGCAGCAGGGTCGGGCGGACGCCGCGTTCGACGGTCAGCGCGTCGAACCGTTCGCAATGGCGACGTTCCTGCTCTGCCATCCGTGCGATTGAGCGCGCCACGGGATTGCGATCGCCCAAGATGGCGAGTTGTCCGGCATAGATGCGGGTTGCGCCATATTCGCCGGCCTGATCGACGCGAATCATCGATTCGACATCGGGCCGGGAATCGCCGGGTAGGATCAGCGCGTCGTCTTGCGTGTCAGCCATGCGATCACCATAGCAGCGCCGATCGAAATTATCGCGTTAAATCCGGCCAGCGAAATACCGAACAATGTCCATTGCGGCTGATCGCAGGAGATAACCGGCGTCGCCATGATATCGGCAAGGAAGTCGCCGCCTCCTCCGGGGGACGTCGAACAGCTGGTCAGGCCTTCCCACCAGCCATATTCGACTCCGGCATGGAAGACGCCGATAGCGCCGCTCGTGAAAATCGCGACCGTCGCAAGCCACAGAAAAACCGTTCCCATGCCTTTGTCGCGCAGGACAATAGCGAGCAATGCGAGCGGCACGGCTGCGTAATGCGGCCATCGCTGCCAATGGCACATTTCGCATGGGTAAAGGCCGCCCAGATACTGCGAGCCGAGAGCGCCCGCGAGCAAGGCGACCGGCACAACCAGTGCAAGCGTGCGGGCAAGGCCGATGGAACCCATTAGCCGATTATCCTATCTACCGGTTGCGTGTGGGGCTGGTCGTCGGTGCGGCGGCAACCGCACGTTGTTCCCGCGAGAGCCGGGCAATGGTTTCCACGGCATAATGCATCTGGAAATCCGTGATGCCCTGTTCGGCCAATTCTTCGGTGGTGGCCGAGAAGCGCGGATCGTCCCGAACATCTTCTTCGATCACGTCATCCTGCACTGCCGATTCATTGACCAGATGGCGTCTGAGATCGGCTTCGCGAAAGCGCGGCGCATCCCGCCAGTTGGGGTTGGTGAGCTGCGGTACGTCGAGATCGGGTTCGATTCCGCCTTCCTGCACCGAGTTGCCTGCAGGCGTGTAATAGCGGGCGGTAGTAAGGCGCAGGGCGGTGCTTTCCGAAAGCGGCAGAATCGTCTGGACAGATCCCTTGCCGAATGTCCGTTCGCCGATAATCAGGCCGCGGCGATGGTCCTGCAACGCGCCGGCGACGATCTCGGAGGCCGAGGCGGTTCCCGCATCGACGAGCACGACGATCGGAAGGCCGTTGGTGTCGTCTCCCGAGCGCGCATAATAGCGATCGATATCGTCGGCCCGGCGTCCACGCTGGGATACGATTTCACCGCGTTCGAGGAACACGTCGGAAACCGCGATCGCCTGATCGAGCAGGCCGCCCGGATTGGATCTGAGATCGATCACATAGCCGGTCGGCGGCCCGCCGAGCGACTGGTTGATGGCTGCAATCGCGGCCTGCACTTCCTCGCCGGTATTGCGGTTGAACGTGTTGATATTGATGATGCCGACCCGGTCCTGCACTTCCCACTCAACGGCGTGCAGTTCGATGACTTCGCGGGTGAGGGTGAATTGTAGCGGTTCGTCGGCGCCGGGGCGCACGACGGTCAGGTCTATGGATGTGCCGGGCGCACCGCGCATTTCCTCGACCGCTTCGTCCAGCGTGCCGCCGAAAATCAGTTCGCCGTCGAGATGGGTGATATAGTCGCCAGCCTGGATTCCGGCCCGGTCGGCGGGCGTGTCTTCGAACGGCGCGATGACCTTTACCGCGCCGTCTTCCAGCGTCACGGTCAGCCCGAGGCCGCCATATTCGCCCTGGCTCTGCGTCGTCAGGCGTTCAAAGCCCGTTTCGTCGAGAAAGGAGCTGTGGGGATCGAGGCTGGAGAGCATCCCGCCGATGGCGCCGCGCATCAGGTCTTCATCGCTGATTTCATCGACATATTCGGCGCGGACACGCTCGAAAACGTCCATGAACTGGTCGAGCTCGCGATAGGTGTCGACATCGACGGCCGCGAGAGAGGCGGTAAAGGCCGGGATTAGCGCCAGCGTGCTGACGGCGCCGATCGCACTGATAATAGGTCTTGCCATGGCTTTAACTCTCTAAACTGGTGCCCGCATGATAACGGTTTTCGGCTCTCCGGCAAAGCTTATGCTGATTTGCCTTAACCGCGGCTTACGAGGGAGGAAATATCGACCGGTTCGCCGCTGCGGCGCAGTTCGACGGTGACGGTCGGCCGATCGTCGCCGGTTCTTCCGATCGGTGCGCCTTGCTGCACGAGCTGGCCCACCTGCACGCTGACCGAAGCGAGATTGGTGATGAGCGTGGTCCAGCCGCCGCTATGGTCGATAATCACAATCTGGCCGAAGCCCCGAAAATCGCCGGCATAGCTGACCCGGCCGGCGGTTGGCGCAATCACCTGTGCGCCCGGCTGGGTGGCGATTGTCAGGCCGCGTGACCGGATGCCCGCTTCGGACACTTCACCAAGGCCCTCCACCACCTCGCCCATCACGGGCAGGCGATAGGGTGGCCGCCGGTTGCTGGCGTTACGGCTCGCTCGTTGCGTCGGTGCGCTGGCCTCTCCTGGCTGGGCTGGACGCAATCTTGGCCCGGGAAGCGTTATCAGGTCCTCGCGAACCCCCGCTTGCCGATCGAGTTCGGACATGAGCGTGCGAATATCGCGCGCATCCTCGCCCAGCGCCATCACGCGATCACCCTCGAACATCGCCGAGCGCTCCAGTTGCTCGGCCTGCTGCCGCGAACCCCTTTCGAGCGCGGCGAGCCTGACCCGGCGGGCCTCGAGATCTTCCTGTCGCTGGGCGAGCAGGGCAACGGCCCGGTCAGCCTGAAGGCGCAGGTTGGATCCGCGCACAACCTCGGCCCGGAGGTTCGCCGTGCGTTCACGGACTATCGGCAGCGTTGTCGAGAAAAGGGATCGGATATGTACGAGATCGCTGATGCTGCCCTGATGAACAAGCGCCAGCGCCGGGGGGCGGCGCGCCATGGTTTGCAGCGCCGCGGTCAGCCCGATAATCGTTCCCTGCCGTTCGGCCAGGCGTGCCCGCTGTTCGGCGCGCAACTCTTCGATCAGGCGAATGCGGCTTTGCGCGGCGGTAAGGTCTGCCTCGGCAGCCTGCACCTGTGCCGCCGCGGCGGCTTCAGCGGCAGCGGCGCGTTCCGCCCGGCTCTGGGCATTTTCGGCCTGCCGTTCGAACTGGCTCGCCCGTTGCTGGGCGATGGTGCGCTGCCGTAGCGCTTCTTCCAGCGCTGCGGCTTCGCTGCCGCGATCTCCGGGCTGGGCGAGCGCAAACGGGGCCAGGGTTGCCGAGAACAAGGCAATCAGGGCGAGAAGACGTACTATCATCCGCCTATCCTTCGCGATGATAGGGGTGATTGGCAAGGATCGAGCTTGCCCGCCAAAGCTGTTCCGCGAGCATTGCCCGGGCCATCAGGTGCGGCCAGGTTGCCCTGCCGAACGCGATGGACAGGTCCGCACTGGCGCGTTCCTTGGCTGTCAGGCCGTCGGCAGCGCCGATCAGGAAGCGAATTTCGCGAATGCCCTGATCCCGCCAGCTGCCGATCTGGCCCGCGAACTGGACCGACCCCAGCTGCTTTCCGGTTTCGTCCAGCGTCACGATCTTGGTTGCTGCAGACAGGGGAGGGACCTTGCCTCCGCTCTCCGGCAGTTCGGTCAGGCGGACGGGCCATCCGATACGCTGGATATAACGGTCGACAAGCTCGGCCTCCGGTCCGCGGCCGATCTGTCCGCGGGCGACGATGTGGAGCGAAAGGCTCA
>JBPOET010000097.1:0-6389 GCA_051251675.1 Parasphingopyxis sp.
GAACAGTTGCAAATACAAGAACTTTTCTCATCGTCGTTCCCCTCTTAGACAATCTAAGATCGGGAATTAGACGCCTATTGCAGCGGCAAAGCAAGTTTGGCGGTTCTGCGTCGCCGCCCTTCACCGGCGGTCAGACGCAGCAATCCGTATTGCTCCCTCAAGCTCCCGCGTCTAAGAGACCCCTTTAATGTCACAGGCGATTCCTATTTCTGCGGCCACCCCCGAAGGCGCGCACCCCTTTCCGCACAGGCATTTAACCGGTATTTTCGGGCTCCAGCCCTGGGAGATCACCTTCCTGCTCGACGAAGCCGAGCAATGGGTCGAGCTGAACCGCCAATCCTCCAAGCATGACGACCGGCTCGCCGGCCTCACCCAGATCAACGCTTTCTTCGAAGCTTCGACCCGTACACTGCTCTCGTTCGAGATTGCCGGAAAACGACTCGGGGCGGATGTCGTCAACATGCACGCCGCGCAATCGAGCGTGAAAAAGGGCGAAACCCTGATCGATACCGCGGTGACGCTCAACGCGATGCGCGCCGATGTTATTGTCATACGCCATCAGGCCTCGGGCGCGGTGCAGCTCATCGCCGACAAGGTGGACTGCCCGGTGCTCAATGCCGGCGATGGCTGGCACGAACATCCGACACAGGCGCTTCTCGATGCGCTGACGATCCGCCGCCGCAAGGGCGCTCTGGAAAAACAGCGTGTCGCGATCTGCGGCGATATCCTGCACAGCCGGGTCGCCCGCTCCAACATTCTCGCGCTGACGGCGCTGGGCGCGGAAGTGCGCGTGATTGCGCCCCCTACCCTGATGCCCGCGGCGATCGACCGGCTCGGCGTCACGCCATTTACCGATTTCGATGCCGGGCTGGACGGCGCAGATGTGGTCATGATGCTGCGCGTCCAGAATGAACGGATGCAGGGCGGCTTCATTCCCTCATCGCGCGAATATTTTGCCCTGTACGGACTGACCCGGGAACGGCTCGAACGGGCCGCGCCCGACGCGCTGGTCATGCATCCGGGTCCGATGAACCGGGGCGTGGAAATCGCCAGCGACATCGCCGACGATCTGGAGCGCTCGGCGATCACCGAACAGGTCGAGATGGGCGTCGCCGTCCGCATGGCCTGTCTCGACGTGCTGACTCGCAAACAACGCGGTATCGAGGGCTGGGCGTGATGGTACTGCGCCCCACCACTCCGCTCAGGCTGAGCTTGTCGAAGCCTTGTTCTTCTCTTGCTGCGGGTCAAAAACAGGGCAGTCCTTCGACAAGCTCAGGACGACCGGATATGGTTTCGGGAGCGAATATATGAACCCGCTAACCATCACAGGCGGCACGCTGGTCGATCCCGTCGCCGGAACCGTCTCGCCGGGCAATATCGCCTGCGCCGACGGCCGGATCGCGGACAAACCCGCCGAAAGCGCCAGTATCATCGACGCCAGCGGGCTTCATGTCGCGCCGGGGATTGTCGATCTTGGCGCATTCGCCATCGATATTCCCGCCTTTGCGGCAGGCGGAATCACACGCGTGGCGCTGATGCCGGACCAGTCGCCCGCCATCGATGAACCGGCCATGGTCCAGCATGCCGCAGCGGCCGGCAAGCCAGCCGTCTGGATCCATCCCGTTGCCGCCGCGACGCAAAGGCTGAACGGCGAGGAGCTGACCGAGATCGGCCTGATGCGGCGCGCCGGAGCGGTCGCCATATCGACCGGACGGACGCGCGTCGCCGATTCCGGCCTGATGCACCGGCTGCTCCGCTATGCCGCCGCGCTTGACCTGATGGTCATCGCCCATGCCGAGGATGAAGGCCTGTCCCGCCATGCCGTCGCCACGGACGGCGAAACGGCGACACGGCTGGGCCTGCCCAGCGCGCCGGCGATATCCGAAGCGATGGCGATCGCGCGGGACATCATGCTCGCCGAGGAAACCGGCGCCCATATCCATTTCCGGGTCGTGTCCACGGCGCGCGGGTTCGACCTGATCCGCGAAGCCAAGGCGCGCGGCGTCCATGTCAGCTGCGGGATAACGCCCGGCCACCTGCTGCTCTGCGATGTCGATATCGGCGCCTATCGCACCTTCGCCAAACTCTCTCCGCCGCTGCGCAGCGCCGAGGATCGCGATGCGGCCCTCGCTGCGCTGGCCGACGGCACGATCGACATTATCTGTTCGGGCCACGATCCGCAGGGGCCGGAAGCCAAACGCCTGCCCTATGCCGATGCCGAGCCGGGCATGTCGGGCGCGGAAACGCTGCTTGCCCTGTCGCTGGGTCTTGTCCGCGAAGGCCATATCGATATGCCGCGGCTGTTCGCCCTGCTCTCCCGTAACCCGGCGACATTGCTCGGCGTCGATGGCGGTGCGATCGGTACAGGGTCAGCCGCCGATCTGGTGATATTCGATGCGGATGCGCCATGGCGCGTGGACACGATGGCCATGGCGTCAAGCGCCGGCAACACGCCCTTCGACGAGCTGCCGGTCCAGGGCAAGGTGATCCATACGATAAAGGGCGGCCAATCCGTGGATCGACCGCCCTCCCGATAGTCTTTGACCAATATCGCCTAGCGCATGCCCGCCATCCCGGCGCCGGCCCGGGCGGCCATTTGCAGTGGCGCATCGCCGGCACGGGTCCGCACGAAGCATTCCTGGCCGCGCGAACGCAGCGTCCGGCACATGCGGGCCGCCTCGCGGCTGGTTGCGAAACCGCCGAAAGAGAGGCGGTACAGCGTCCGCCCGCGATCGAACGTCGCATGGGACGGCGTATAGGCGGAAAGGCCTGAATAGCGGCGCACCGCCCGATTCCAGGCAACCTCAACGCTGGCTTCGCTCGAAAACGCACCAAGCTGTACCACAAAGCGGCCATTGGTTGCCGGTGCAGCCGGTGCGGGCTGAGCCGCCGGTGCGACTGGCTGGGCAACCGGAGCGGACGCCACAACCGGGCGATCCGGCCTGCGCGCGGCGCGCAGAACGGCAAGCCAGCTTTCCTCGCCGGGCGCAGCCTGCGAGGCCATGGCGACGACCGGCGCCGTCAGCGCGACCACGGGCCGCGCGGCGGGTTCGGCCGCAACCGCGATAGCATCGGCGGCATCGGCTTCCTCGAAATTGTCTTCGTCCTCGACGACAAAGGCGTCGGCGGCCGGCGCGGAATAGTCTTCCGCTTCGGCTGCGGCGACCCGCATCGGTTCGGGATCCGCAGCGATCACCGGCGGAACGTCCACTTCGGTAACGGCGGCGGGTGCGGTGAAGGCAACAACCGGATTCTGCGTGGCCTGATCGACGGCGGCAGGTGCCTCGGCCATCATCACCGTGCTGTCCTGCTGTACAAGGGCAAGCCGGACCGGCTGGCCCGGATCGTTCCGCTCGGCTTCAACGCCCAACAGGCTCGCCACCTGATCCCAGTCATGTTCCGGCGCGCTGAACCGGGTCCAGTCGCGCATCCGGCTGTCGAGATCGGCGAGGCTGATATCCTGGGCCGCCGTTATCCGGGCTTCCGCCCAGCGGCCGGCCATCGCATAGGTCAATGCAAGATTCTGCCGGGCCCGCGGATCGCCGCCATTGGCGCGGGCCGCTTGCTGGAGGATTTCGATGGCGCGGTCATGATTGCCGGCCAGCGCCATGGCGAGGCCGAGATCGGACGCGCCAAGGCGGCCTTCGAGATTGTTCAGTTCGGCAAGCGCATCGGCCCGTTGCCCCTGGGCAATCTGGGTCAGCGCAAGATTGAAAGCCGTCCGGTTCAGGTCCGGATTGAGCGTGAGCGCATCCTGGAAGCTGGTTTCGGCGGAAGCGAAGCGGCCGGCCGCCAGATAGGCGCGGCCCAGCAGATGCCGGTATTCGGCGCTGTTCGGCATCCGGTCCACCGCCAGTTCGGCGTGGCGGATGGCGGCCATGCTGTCATTTTCGGCAAGCGCGCTGCGCGCCGACGATGCGGAGCTCGCGGCCTGCTGCGAGGCGCGGCTGTCGGTTTCCGTCGCGCCTGTTGAAAAGGCGCTGTTTGCCAGCGGCGAAAATCCTACGATCGATGCGCCGACGGCAAGCGTCGATGCGGCGATTTTGATGATGCTAGGCTTCATTATACCCCTCCTCAATCAGTGCTTGTTGGCTGCGGACAGCGGTCCGGTCAGCGCTTGCACATCGGGATGCTGTTCCAGAAACTGGTCGAGCGCTTCCGTCACCAGGCGCTGGGCGGACCGGTTCATAACCGCCGATGCCAGGCGCAGTTTCAGATGACGCTCCTTGTCGAGCCGCAATGTGAAGGCGACCTTCTGGCGCGCTGGCACATCCTTTTCTTTCGGCTCGTGCGATACCGCCGCCTCTTTCCGCTCGACCGGCTCGATCCGTTCGGCCTTCTTGACCGACAGCGGAGACTCGTCATGGGCGCGCAGGCCCTGCTCGGCCTCGACAGCCGGTGCCGGCTCTTCGAGCTGTTCGTCGATTTTCGCGGCGGGCTCCGGCTCGGGGTCGCACGGTTCCATCGGGCTCAACCCGCCATGGCCATTGGCCGTGTGCACTGGCTGGTCCTGCGGTTCCGGCGCTTCCTCGGGCGCTGCAACAGGTTGCGCTTCGGCCGGTTCGAACGGCGCATAATCGGCGTTCCCCAGACCCTCGGCCAGCTGTTCCTGTTGCTTGCGGACCTCGGGAAGCGGCGCTTCGCCGTGATAGTCGCCATCGCCATTGACCGGATGCGGCGTTTCCAGCCCCATATCGTTCCAGCCAAGATCGTCGGTTACGTTGCCCTCGGGATTGATAAATCCCTGGCGTCGCATGGCGGGCTTTGCTGCGCCTTTGCGCGCAAGCAGGCCCGAGGAAAGCGACGCGAATTTTTCTTCGCCCATCATGTCGCTCCTACTGACCTGTCACCCGGCGACCGAAGCCGCCTGCCGCCGGTCGATGGACGGCGCCAGGCTGGGCCGCGAATTTGGGCCCGCTGAACACAGTCCGACGAAAATTCTTTTCGAGCCGGTCGGAGATATAGTTCCACAGCTCATGCACTTCGTTCGCCGATTTGCCATTGGGATCGACTTCCATGACCGTGCGGCCATCGATCATCGAAGCGGCGAAATCGGTGCGATGATGCAGGGTAACGGGTGCAACCGTGCCGTGCTGGGAGAGCGCGACCGCGGCTTCATAGGTGATCTTCGCTTTGGGAGTTGCCGCATTGACCACGAAGATCAGCGGCTTGCCGGCCCGTTCGCACAGGTCGACGGTAGCGCCCACGGCGCGCAGGTCATGCGGGCTCGGGCGGGTCGGAATGACGATAAGTTCGGCAACCTGGATAACGCTCTGGATGGCCATCGTGATGGCGGGCGGCGTATCGAGCACGGCGAGCTTGAAGCCCTGTTGCCGCAACACTTCGAGATCGGAAGCGAGCCGCGCGACGGTCGTCTGCGCGAAAGCAGGCATATCGTCTTCACGCTCGTTCCACCAGTCGGCGAGCGAACCCTGGGGATCGATGTCGATCAGAACCACGGGACCTGCGCCGCTGCGCTGCGCTTCTACTGCAAGGTGCCCGGAAAGCGTTGTTTTCCCAGAGCCGCCTTTTTGCGATGCTAATGCCAAGACCCGCATGATATCCCCTTTGGTGGCGGTATTTCATGACCGGCATTGCCATTCAGGTGACTAAAATCTGGTTAACGCTCGATGTTAAAATTTGTTTGATGTCCCGGAAATGGACGGTCCGGTTTTGCTAATCCGGCTTTAACCCTGCTAATATCCCGGATAAGTAAAGCGCGTAAAAATATGGAGAACTGCATATGGCGATGAGGCACAGAGCGGCGATTGGCGCCGCATTGGCGCTGATAGCGATGCCCGTAGGGGTTAATGCGGGCGTGCAGGAAGGCGTCGAAGCCTGGCGCGGCGGCGATTATGCCCGCGCCATTGCCGAATGGCAGCCGCTGTCAGAAGCCGGCGATCCCGATGCGCAGTTCAACCTTGGCCAGGCCTATAAGCTCGGGCGCGGCGTACCGCAGGATATGGAGCGGGCGCGCGATCTGTTTGGCCGTGCCGCCCGGCAGGGCCATTTGCAGGCCGAAGCCAATTACGGCCTGATCCTGTTCCAGGACGGCAACCGCGAAGAGGCGATGCCCTATATCATCCGCGCCGCCAATCGCGGCGAGCCCCGGGCGCAATATATCTACGGCACGGCCCTGTTCAATGGCGATCTCGCGCCGCGGGACTGGCCCCGCGCCTATGCCATGATGACCAATGCCAGCGCCGCCGGATTGCCCCAGGCTTCGGCCAGCCTCGAACAGATGGACGGCTATATCCCGCTCGAACAGCGCCAGGAAGGCACGGCGATGGCCGCCCGTATGCAGCAGGAAAGCCAGACCACGGAAATCGCCAGCGCGCCGCCCGCGAATCCGCCGGCCCCTGCGCCTTCACCGACCTTCACCCCGGTTC
>JBPOET010000098.1:0-6379 GCA_051251675.1 Parasphingopyxis sp.
GCATGGGGCCAAGCCGCTTGAGCAACGGGATTGGGAATGGAGAACGACTATGGATCGCTACACTAAGGTTGCAATCGCACTGCACTGGATCATCGCACTGCTGGTCATCGCTAATATCGGTCTTGCGGGACTTACCGAGGATTTCTCGCGCGAAGCCCGAGCCCCCTATATGGATCTCCACAAGGCGATCGGCATTTCGGTGCTGGTTCTCACACTTGCCCGGATCGCCTGGCGGATCGGTCACAAGCCGCCGCCGCTGCCGCTCTCGATGCGGCCATGGGAACGCAGCCTGGCGCGATTCACCCATTTCGCCTTTTATCTGCTGCTCATCGGCTTGCCGCTGAGCGGCTGGCTCTGGATGTCGACCTATCCCGCACCGTTCGCCTATTTCGGCCTGTTTGACGTGCCGCTATGGCCGGTTGCGGGACAAGAAGCGCTTGGCGAAACTCTGCACGAAGGCCATGAGATATTGGGCAAGGCAATGCTGGCACTGGTCGTGCTGCATATCCTTGGCGCATTGAAACATCTGGTTATCGACAAGGATGGCAGCTTCCGGCGCATGCTACCCGGCGGGCGTGACTAAAGGGGAAGCGGCGTCCATTCCTCGTCGGCGTTAAGCGGCGCGAATATCTGATCGATCAGATGGTCGGACACATCTTCGGCAGTTGCCGGATTCCATTGTGGTGCATTGTCCTTGTCGATGATTACCGCACGGACACCTTCGAGGAAATCGTGGCGCTGCACGACATGCGCGCCCACGCGATATTCGACGGCCATCTCGTCGGCAAAGTCCGTCTGCCGCGCGCCCTGCGCCAGAAGATAGAGCGAAACCTTGCAGGTTTGCGGAGATTTTGTGCGCAGCGTAGCCAGTTCCTTCTTGGCCCATTCCGATCCATCGGCTTCTAGCGCGACCAGAATATCCTCATAGCGATCCGAGGCAAAAAGCCGGTTGATGGTGCCAAGATTGCCCGTGATCCGCGCTTCGGGCGGTTCGACGGACGCGTCATCCAGGATCGCGGCAATGGCCTTCGGGTCAGCCGCGATCTTCGCCGTAACGTCCTCCAGCGCATCGGACGGGACAAAATGCGTCGCCAGTCCCAGCGCGAGGCACTCCGCGCCGTCGATCCGCGCGCCGGTCAGCGCGAGAAACTGTCCGGTGCGGCCCGGCAGGCGGGACAAATACCAGCCGCCGCCCACATCGGGGAACAGGCCGATCCCGGTCTCTGGCATGGCAAAGCGCGTATGCTCTGTCGCCACGCGAAATTTGCATGGCAGCGACAGACCGACACCGCCGCCCATAGTGATTCCGTCCATGAAAGCCACGGTCGGCTTGGCATAGGTGAAGAGCAGATGGTTGAGCCGGTATTCCGTGTGGAAGAACTCACGCGCTTTCACTCCGTCCGCCGCGCCGCTTTCGGCCAGCATCCGGATATCGCCGCCAGCGCAGAAACCGCGCCCTTCCGCATGGTCGATCAACACGGCCTCGACGGCACGATTCTCGCGCCATTCGAGCAGCGCTTCAATCGCCCCTTCGCACATGGCCGTGTTCAGCGCATGGAGCGCCTTTGGGCGGTTCAGCCGCAATCGTGCGGCCTTGCCTTCGATAGTGGTAAGAAGTTCATCGGTCATGCCGGCTGTGATAGCTTGGCGGTCAACGCGCGTCACCCCGAACCTCACATCGCCAGCGGGGCCGTAATGCTTGAAGCGGACATCGATAACGCGCAGCAGGAGCAGGAACGACAAGGAACAGATACGCAATGACAGAATTCCGCACATTATATCCGGTGATCGAACCTTATGAGACGGGCATGCTCGATGTCGGGGATGGCCATACCGTTTACTATGAGCGCGTCGGCAAGAAAGGCGGGAAGCCGGCTGTCATCGTTCATGGCGGCCCCGGTGGCGGATGCCCGGATGAATACAGGCGCCTTTTCGCCCCGGATATCTACGATGTCCTGCTCTTCGATCAGCGCGGGTGCGGACGCTCCACGCCGCATGCTGAACTGGAAGCCAACACGACCTGGCATCTGGTTGCCGATATGGAGCGGCTTCGTGAGCTGGTCGGCGTGGAAGAGTGGCTTGTGTTCGGCGGGTCCTGGGGCTCGACCTTGTCGCTCGCCTATGCCGAAACCTATCCCGAACGAGTCAGCGCCCTGATCGTGCGCGGCATCTACACGCTCACCAAGGCGGAAATGGACTGGTATTATCAACACGGCGTGCCGGAAATATTTCCCGACAAATATGAGCGGCTTCAGGCGCCAATAGCCGAGGCGGATCGCGGCGACATGCTTGGCGCCTATTACCGCATTCTGACGGGCGACGACGAAGCCGCCAAACTGGAAGCCGCAAAAGCCTGGTCGATCTGGGAAGGCGAAACGATCACGCTCCTGCCAGACGAATATACCGCGTCCCGGTTTCTGGATGGTCATTTCGCCATCGCCTTTGCGCGTATAGAAACGCACTATTTCGTGCATGGCGGGTGGCTGGAAGAAGGGCAACTGCTCCGCGACGCGCACAAGCTCCGCGGGATACCCGGCGTGATTGTCCATGGCCGCTACGATATGCCCTGCCCCGCGCGGACAGCATATGATCTGCACAAGGCATGGCCGGAATCGGAACTTCACATCATCGAAGGGGCTGGTCATGCCTATTCGGAACCCGGCATTCTCGACCGGCTAATCCGCGCCACCGATGGCTTTGCCGCCACCTGAGCCGGGCGCGCCGCTCAGCCATAGACAGGGATTCGCCAAAATCGGCGATTGGCGCTAATTAGGTTTCAAAATGCAACAGAGGATGAACCTATGGCCGATGCAGACCCACAGATCGTGAACAAGGATGCGATGCTGGCCGCGCTCGCAAAACAGCGAGCGGCTTTTACCGCCGAGCTGCCGGTGAGCGCGGCAGCGCGCAAAGACAGGCTGACGCGGGTCGGCCAGTTGCTCGTCGAGCATGCCGATACGCTGTGCGATGCGATGAGCGAGGATTTCGGCCATCGCTCCAGGGAGCAATCGATGATGACCGACATCGTCTCGGCACTGGGCGAGGTCAAATATGCCCGCAAGCATGTCGAAAAATGGATGCGGCCCGAGAAGCGCCGCGCGCGCTTCCCGCTCGGCCTGTTCGGTGCCAGGGCGCGGATCGAATATCAGCCGATGGGCGTCGTCGGCATCATCGCGCCGTGGAATTTCCCGGTCCAGCTGACCTTCAGCCCACTCGCCGACGCACTCGCCGCCGGCAATCGCGTGATGATCAAGATGAGCGAGTTCACGCCCGTCACCAGCGCGCTGGTGGAAAAGCTTATCGGCGAGGCGTTCTCGCCAGAAGAGATCGCCGTGTTCAACGGCGGTCCCGAAGTCGGCCAGGCTTTCTCGGCCCTGCCTTTCGACCACCTCCTCTTCACCGGTGCAACGAGCATCGGCAAGCATATCCTGCATGCTGCGGCCGACAGCCTGACGCCGGTCACGCTGGAACTCGGCGGCAAATCGCCGACCATTTTCGGCGAGAGCGCGGATATCGGGCGCGGCACGAGCCGCGTCGCCATGGGCAAGATGATGAATGCCGGACAGATCTGCCTCGCGCCCGATTATATGATGGTGCCCGAGGCGAAGGAAGGCGATGTCATCCAGGGCCTGAGCGCCGCGGTGACCGAACAGTATCCGACGCTGGACGCCAATGACGACTACACCTCGATCATCAACGACCGCCATTATGAGAGACTTCAGGGCTATCTGAAGGATGCCGAGGAAAAGGGCGCGGAGCTGGTCGAGGTTAATCCGGGCAATGAGGATTTCAGTGCCTCCAACAAGCGCAAGATGCCGCTCACCATCGTTCGCAATCCGACCGAGGACATGAAGGTGATGCAGGAAGAAATTTTCGGGCCGGTGCTGCCGATCAAGACGTATAAGTCGGTGGACGAAGCGATCGACTATGTGAACGCGCATGACCGCCCGCTGGGCCTCTATTATTTTGGCAGCGACAAGGCCGAAGAACAGAAGGTGTTGTCGAAAACGATCTCAGGCGGCGCAACGGTCAACGATGTAATTTTCCATATCGCGATGGACGAGCTCCCCTTCGGCGGCGTCGGCCCCTCGGGCATGGGCGCCTATACCGGTCATGAAGGCTTCAAGACGTTCAGCCACGCGAAGAGCGTCTACAGCCAGCCCAGGATGGATGTGGCCAAGCTCGGCGGTTTCAAACCGCCTTATGGCAAGACCACGAAAAGCACGATCAAGCGCGAATTGAAGCTATGACAATATAGCCGTCACCCCGGACTTGATCCGGGGTCCAGGGCGGCGGGCGATATCGCGCGTGGCTCTGGATGCCGGATCAAGTCCGATATGACGGTAAAGGCTATTCGAACTCGAGAATGACATCGTCGGCAGCGAGGCTGTCGCCTTCCGCCGCTTCGACTTTGCTCACGATCCCGGCCTTTTCAGCGCGGAGAATATTCTCCATCTTCATGGCCTCGACCACGGCAAGCGGCTGACCGGCCTCGACTCTATCGCCCTCGCCGACATGGAGCGCGGTGATCAGGCCCGGCATCGGACACAGAAGATATTTCGAAAGATCCGGCGGCTCCTTCTCGATCATATGCTGGGCGAGATGGGCAATGCGTTTCGGGAGCACGCGAACGACATGGCTCGCGCCGCGCGCCGTCAGCGTAAAGCCATAGCGGCCCGGCCTGATTTTCACGGTTAGCGGCACGCCCTCGAATTCCGCCTCGACGATCCGGTCGCCCGGCGCATAGGCCATGGAAAGGCCGGTCGCCTCTCCGTCCACCGACACATCTTCAAGATCGACATGCACTTCGTGCGCAGCCCCATCGATCTCCACGACCCAGTCTGCGGGCGGGCGCAGCGGTCCATCGAGCTGGCCGGACACTCGGCGCGCACGATCGGAATGCGCGGTGGCGGCAAAAGCGGCCACAGCGGAAAGGCGTTTCAATGTTTCCGAATCCGCGGGCGCACCTTCGAACCCGCCCGGATATTCCTCGGCGATGAAATTGGTCGTGATCTCGCCCGAGCGGAACCGCGGATGCTGCATGAGCGCCGATAGGAAATCGAGATTATGGCCAAGCCCTTCCAGTTCGAATTTGTCGAGCGCGTCGATCTGCAAATCGATCGCCGCCTCGCGTGTCTCGGCATAGGTGATGAGCTTGGCTATCATCGGATCATAGAACATCGAGACCTCGCCGCCCTCGGCCACGCCGTCATCGACCCGGACCCCCGCGCCTTCTTCGGGCGGATTGTAGCGCACAAGCCGCCCGATCGACGGCAGGAATCCGCGATAGGGATCTTCGGCATAAACCCGATTTTCGACCGACCAGCCATTGAGCGTGACCTCGTCTTGCGCGAAGGGCAGCTTTTCGCCCGCCGCGACGCGGATCATCTGTTCGACCAGATCGACGCCGGTAATGTTTTCCGTCACCGGGTGCTCGACCTGGAGCCTGGTGTTCATTTCAAGGAAGTAGAAGCTCTTGTCCGCGCCGACGATCAACTCAACCGTCCCCGCGCTGTGATAATCGACGGCGGCGGCCAGTGCGACAGCCTGTTCGCCCATCGCCTTGCGCATCTCTTCGTCGACAAAGGGCGACGGTGCCTCCTCTACGACCTTCTGGTGGCGGCGCTGGATCGAGCATTCGCGCTCGCCCAGATAGACTATGTTTCCATGCTTATCGCCGAGTATCTGGATCTCGATATGGCGCGGCTGTTCGATAAATTTCTCGATAAAGACCCGGTCGTCGCCGAAGCTGGCCAGCCCCTCGCGCTTGGTCGCTTCGAACCCTTCGCGAACGTCCTGCTCGTTCCAGGCGAGCCGCATCCCCTTGCCGCCGCCGCCGGCCGAGGCCTTCATCATCACCGGATAGCCGATCTCGGAGGAGATCTT
This sequence comes from Parasphingopyxis sp., assembly GCA_051251675.1. Taxonomy (GTDB): domain Bacteria; phylum Pseudomonadota; class Alphaproteobacteria; order Sphingomonadales; family Sphingomonadaceae; genus Parasphingopyxis. The sequence goes on from JBPOET010000098.1 coordinate 5,887, forward strand.
CACCGCATGTTCTGTATCGTCAATCTCGCCGACATGGCCGGGAACGACGCTGACCCCGGCCTTTTTGGCTAGCTTTTTGGATTCGATCTTGTCGCCCATCGCGGCGATCGCATTCGGAGGCGGCCCAATAAAGGCGATGCCCTCCTCTGCCAACGCCTTTGCAAAACTCTCGCGTTCGGAGAGGAAACCGTAGCCCGGATGCACAGCCTCAGCGCCCGTATCCTTGCACGCCTGGATGATCGTGTCGGCAAGCAGATAGCTCTCTGCCGCAGGCGGCGGGCCGATATGCACCGCCTCGTCCGCCATCTCGACATGCGGGCTCCGCGCATCGGCATCGGAATAGACCGCGACTGTCGCGATCCCCATTTTCTTGGCGCTGCGGATGACCCGGCAGGCAATTTCGCCGCGATTGGCGATCAGGATTTTTTTGAACATTCCCCTATTCACTCCCTAAGCCGTCACCCCGGACCTGATCCGGGGTCCAGGGCGTCAC
>JBPOET010000099.1:0-6353 GCA_051251675.1 Parasphingopyxis sp.
GTATCAGCGCATCGGGAAAACGGCGCGACAGTTTTACGGCTTTCAGCTCGGCCAGCGCATCGGCAAGGTTGCGTGGCGAGATTCCCCCCGCGCAAAGCGACGCCTTGGCCGATTCCTCGTCGACGCCCGCGGCCATGGCTTGGAAGGGCACGGCGGCGGCATCCAGCATCGCGCGGCGGGTGCTGCTTTGGGAGGCGAGGATCAGTCGGATGACGCAGGCTCCCCGCTCTCTTCTTCGGCCGTTTTGGCATGGGCCGTCACGATATTGAGGATGGCGGCGGCGCTTTCCTCGATCGAGCGGCGTGTCACGTCGATAACCGGCCAGTCATTATCGGCAAAGATCCGCCTCGCAAAAGCCACCTCCGCCTTGACCCGATCCTGATCGACATAATCGGTTTCCGGCGTCTGATTGAGACTGAGCAGCCGGTTACGGCGCACCTGGACCAGCCGGTCGGGGCTGGTGGTCAGCCCGACGATGATGGGGTTTTTGAGGCGGTACAGTGTGTCGGGCGGCGGCGATTCCGGCACCAGCGGCACATTGGCAACCTTGTAGCCGCGATTGGCGAGATAGATGCTGGTCGGGGTCTTCGATGTCCGCGATACGCCGGCGAGCACGATATCGGCGCGGTCCCAGTCATCCGGTGCCACGCCATCGTCATGGGCGATCGTATACTGGATCGCCTCGACCCGCTGGAAATAGGCGGCGTCGAGCAGATGCTGTCCGCCGGGCCGCTCTTTCGCTTCCATGCCAAGGAGGCGCGACAGCGCGTCGATAACCGGGTCGAGCGCGGATACGGCCGGCAACCCCATGGCCCGACACCGCGTTTCCAGCCGACGCCGGACATTATGGTCGACAAGCGTATAGAGAACCAGGCCCGGCTGCTTTCCGATATCGTCGAACACGCGGTCGACATGGCCTTCGCTGCGGACCATCGGCCAGAAATGCTTTATCGTCTCGACATCGTCGAACTGGGCCAATCCCGCCTTGGCGATATTTTCCAGTGTCTCGCCGGTGGAGTCCGATATCAGATGGAGATGAAGCCGGATCATGGGATGCCTGTATGACGGAGCCTGTACGTACAAGCCTGTGGAAAAGCCTGATGACGGCGCTAGCTGAACTGTCGGGACAGAGGCAAGCCATCAAACCACACCCATGACTCGATATTCGATCCCGACACTCTTCCACAGGGAATGGAATCCGCACACAGGCTGTGAATTACCGGGATAATGGAATCGACTCCGGGCGCAGCCGAGTTTCATTCCTGAGTCAAGCTGTTGGCGTAAGCGGCTAAAGCGATTAAGCCCCGTAACCAAGCCTGCAACTGACTCCATCAATCTTATAATTATATAAGTATATTTAGTAATAGTAGGGCATATTGACGTGTCGAATTCCGGACAGAATGAGAAGAAACTGCTGAGCGTGCTGCGCGGCGAGCGAAAAGATCCGCCGCCCGTCTGGCTGATGCGGCAGGCTGGCCGCTATCTTCCCGAATATCGCAAGCTGCGCGCCGAAAAGGGCGGCTTTCTCGATCTCGTCCATGACAGCGAAGCCGCGGCGGATGTGACTCTCCAGCCGATCCGGCGGTTCGGCTTCGACGGTGCAATCCTGTTTTCCGATATCCTCGTCATACCCCATGCGCTTGGCCAGGATCTGCGTTTCGTCGCCGGAGAAGGCCCGCGGCTTTCGCCTCCGCTCGTCGATAGTGCGCTGGGCGCGCTTGAAGCCGTGCCGGAGCGGCTCGACCCGGTGTACCGGACCGTTGCGCTGGTCGCCGCCGCCCTGCCGCCTGGCACGACCTTTCTGGGCTTTGCCGGAAGCCCCTGGACCGTCGCGACCTATATGGTCGCCGGTCAGGGGAGCCGGGACCAGGGCGAAACGCGCCGCATGGCCTATGGCGATCCGGGGGGCTTTGGCGCGATTATCGATGCGATTGCGGAAAAGACCATCGAATATCTCGGCAAACAGATCGAATCCGGGGTCGACGCCGTGCAGCTGTTCGACAGCTGGGCCGGCAGCCTGTCTCCCGCCCAGTTCGAGCAATGGGTGATCGCCCCGACGGTGAAGATCGTCAGCGCGCTCAGGGACCGTTATCCCGATACCCCGGTCATCGGTTTTCCCAAGGGCGCGGGCGAGAAGCTTTCCGCCTATGCGCGCGAGACCGGGGTCGATGCGCTGGGGCTGGACGAGACGATCGATCCCGAATGGGCGGCGGAAACGCTGCCGGCGGATTTGCCGGTGCAGGGCAATCTCGATCCGCTGGCGCTGATTGCCGGCGGCGATCGCCTCGACAGCGCCATCGACCGGATAGAAAAGGCTTTCGCCGGACGGCCGCATGTGTTCAATCTCGGCCATGGAATTCTGCCCGATACCCCGATCGCCCATGTCGAGCATGCGCTGGCGCGGCTGCGCAAGGGCTGAACCATGATCGAGATCCTCACCCTCGCCTATCCCTGGCTCAAGGCCGCCCATATCATTTTCGTGATATTCTGGATGGCCGGGCTGTTCATGCTGCCCCGTTTTTTCGTCTATCATCAGGAAGCGGCGGAAGGATCGCCGGAGGCGACGGCCTGGGTCGAGCGCGAGGATAAGCTCTCGACGATCATCATGAATCCCTCGATGCTGATCGTCTGGGTGCTCGGCTTGACACTGGCCTATTATCTCAATCTCTGGGCCCAACCCTGGTTCATCGCGAAGCTCCTGTTCGTGATCGGGCTGTCGGGTTATCAGGGCTGGCTGATGGCCTATCGCAAGAAGCTGGCACGCGGCGAACGGCCGCTCTCCGGCAAGCGCTTGCGGATGCTCAACGAAGTCCCCGGCATTGCCGCCGCGGTGATCGTTATTCTGGTGATCGTGCGTCCTTTTTCCTGAACCTGCCGGTGCCGCTTTGTCTTGACTTGACCGGCGCTGCTGCCTAATTCGCGGTTCAAGCACCCGCTGCCTCTCCTTGCGCAGCGCGATACCTTTCCGGCGCATTATCATTCGAACATCGCCGCTTTTCCAAAATCCATTTTCCGCCAGGAAACCCTTATGCATCTCAAAGACCTGAAACAGAAAAAGCCCGCCGAACTGGTCAAGATGGCCGAAGATCTCGGTGTCGAAGGCGCCTCTACGCTGCGCAAACAGGACCTGCTTTTCGGCATCCTCAAGGTGGAGAGCGAAGAGGGCGAGCAGATTATGGGCATGGGCACGATCGAAGTGCTGCCCGACGGTTTCGGTTTCCTGCGCAGCGCGGAGGCGAGCTATCTGGCCGGGCCCGACGATATTTACGTTTCGCCCAACCAGGTCCGCAAATTCGGGCTTCGCACCGGGGATACGGTCGAGGGCGAAATTCGTGGACCCAAGGACGGCGAGCGCTATTTCGCGCTGACCAAGGTTACCGAGATCAATTTCGACGATCCCGAATATCTGCGTACCCGCGTCAATTTCGACAATCTGACGCCGCTCTATCCGGACGAGAAGCTGAATCTCGATCAAGCCGATCCGACGATCAAGGACAAGTCATCCCGCGTCATCGATATCATCTCGCCCCAGGGCAAGGGCCAGCGCGCGCTTATCGTCGCGCCGCCGCGGACCGGTAAAACCGTGCTGCTGCAGAATATTGCGCGCGCCATCACCGACAATCATCCCGAAGTCTATCTGATCGTGCTGCTCATCGACGAGCGGCCCGAGGAAGTTACGGATATGCAGCGTTCGGTGCATGGCGAGGTGATCTCCTCGACCTTCGACGAACCCGCGCAGCGCCACGTTCAGGTTGCCGAGATGGTGATCGAGAAGGCGAAACGCCTGGTCGAACACAAGAAAGACGTGGTGATCCTTCTCGACTCGATCACCCGACTCGGTCGCGCCTACAACACGGTGGTGCCGAGCTCGGGCAAAGTGCTGACCGGCGGTGTCGATGCCAATGCGCTGCAGCGTCCGAAGCGCTTTTTCGGCGCCGCCCGCAATATCGAGGAAGGTGGCTCGCTCTCGATCATCGCGACTGCGCTGATCGATACCGGCAGCCGGATGGACGAGGTTATCTTCGAAGAGTTCAAGGGCACGGGCAACTCGGAAATCGTGCTGGACCGCAAGGTTTCCGACAAGCGCATCTTCCCGGCTCTCGATGTCGGCAAGTCCGGCACCCGCAAGGAAGAGCTGCTCGTCGACAAGGACAATCTCGCCAAGATGTGGGTGCTCCGGCGCATCCTTATGCAGATGGGCACGGTCGACGCGATGGAATTCCTGCTCGACAAGATGAAGGATTCCAAGACCAACGAGGATTTCTTCGACTCGATGAATCAGTAATCTGCCGGGTCGCCGGTGATTCTCGAACATGCCTTGCTGCGCGTCCGGCCGGGCGAGGGCGAGGCGTTCGAAGCGGCGATGCACTCGGCGAGGCCGCTGATCGAAACATCTCCCGGTTTCCGCTTCATCGAAGTGCGTCCGGCAGCGGAAGAAGCGGAACTGTTCCTCCTCCTCGTCGGTTGGGAAGATATCGCCAGTCATCGCGATGGATTTCGGCGTTCGGACCGTTACAAGGAGTGGCGCGATCGCCTTCATCGCTTTTATGACCCTGTGCCGACGATAACCTATTTCGGAGCTTCCCTGTTCGATGCTTGACCTCATTGCCTCCGTTCATTCTACCGCTCCAGGCCTAGGATCCCTGTCCGAAATCTGGGCCGCGATCGTCCATGATTTCTCCAACATAAACTCGCCTGCCGCGATGGCGGCCTTCGGTCAGGTTGTTCTGATCGATCTGGTTTTTGCGGCCGACAATGCGATTGTGGTCGGCGCGCTTGCTGCCGGTCTGCCGGCCGACCAGCGGCGCAAGGTCATTCTGATCGGCATTGCGGCTGCGCTTGTGCTGCGTATCGTTTTCGCCCTGGCGGTCAGCATTCTGCTCGGCGTTGTGGGGCTGATCCTGGCGGGCGGGTTGCTGTTGCTCTGGGTCGCCTGGAAATTCTGGCGCGAGCTTCGCCATGATGGCGAATCTGCTGGATCGGCCGAAGTTGAGGGCGACGAGCATTCGGGTCTGAAACCGGCGCGCAGTTTCTGGGGTGCGGTCTGGGCCGTAACGGCGGCCGATGTCAGCATGAGCCTGGACAATGTTCTGGGCGTCGCCGGCGCGGCGCGGGAGCATCCCGGGATTCTCGTTATCGGGCTGTTGCTGTCGGTCGCCCTGATGGGCCTCGCGGCGAATGTGATCGCCCGTTATATCGAGCGCTACAAATGGATCGCCTATATCGGCCTGCTCGTCATCCTCTGGGTGGCCGTGCGGATGATCTATGAAGGCACGATCGATCCCGAAGTCGGGCTGATGACGCTGTTCGGGTAATAGGCTTGCCAGAGTTGACCTGACCGCCGGTCCGGCGATTTTCCGTAATGGAAATTCAGACGGATTCTAGCGTTCGATCAGCAGCCTGTTGCGCGGATAGTCGATAACGAAACGCCGGTCGGCGAAGGCTTCCGCGCTGAGCAGCATGGCCGGTCCCTCGCCGATACCCAGCGTGTCGAACACGGCGAGATCGGTAATCCCGACGCGCGAGCTGCCAAAAGCGAGATTGCCGATGCTGAAGCGACTCACTTCGATCTGGTTCATGTCCTGAACATGGCCGGATGCACCGAAAACCGGCTCGCGGGAATCGCTGTCGGCAAAGAGATGCAGCCCGATCCGGCGCGCGGCCTCATGATTGACGATATTCTGTACCGCTCCGGTATCGAGCAGGGCGGGCATGGTGACCCGGCCAATGGAGACGGGCACGATCAGAAGTCCGTCCGCGCGCTCGTGAAAGGGAATGACAGCCCAGTTGCCGTCTGCAAGTCTGAAATTCACCCGAGGATCGAACAGGCGCAGTCTCTGCCCCGGAATATCGAATTCGACGACATGGCGGCGCAGGATATCCGCACCGATCAGCCCGTCTGAGTCTACGGGGGCGGCCAGGCTTGGCAGGCTGTAGGCGCCGAGCCGCCGATATTCCCGCGCGCCCAGGCGCAGACTGGCGAGCCGGTAGAATTCGATCGCGGAAATGCCGGTTGCTCCCGAAATCTCCGCCGGCTCGCCGCGCCCGGCCAGGCCGAGCCGCTCGATCACTGCTTCCGTCAGAACCGTATCGCTGGCGGCGGTATCGACGATAAAGCGCGCCTCGACAGTATCGTTCAGCGTCACCGGCACCTGGGGCAGGCCGAGCCAGGGCGCTGTCAGCGGCAGGCTGGTGACGCGCTGTGCGGGGCTGGCGGTCGCCATGGCCAGGCCAATGAGCAGCAGGATTATCCGCGCAATCATGATCGGGCGGATGCTGCGGACAGGGTGAACGGGCGTTGAATGGCGGGGGAGGGCGCGGCTGCCCGCCTGTTTCTCGAGCTGTGCCGCCAG